>NZ_DAIUCK010000014.1:19524-38386 GCF_036846205.1 Rhabdothermincola sp.
GGTCACCGCCAAGGTGGGCACCGGCGGGAAGATCTCGGTGTTCAACAACCGGGGCAACGTCCACGTGATCGCCGATGTCGTCGGGTACTACCGCACGGCCCCCGGTGCTGGCCTGGTGTCGTTGGATCCGGTGCGGATCCAGGATTCGCGGTCGGGTTCGCAGGTGGGGCAGTACGGCACCCCGTGGGGTGAGGGCGTGACCCGTGACGTGACGGTGGCCGGGGTCGGTGGCGTGCCGGCGGATGCCGAGGCGGTGGTGTTGAACGTGACCGTGACCGGGACGACGGCGTCGTCGTTCCTGTCGGTGTGGCCGAAAGGCCAGCCCCGGCCGACCGTGTCGAGCTTGAACTGGCAGCCGGGCTGGACCATCCCCAACTCGGTCACCGCCAAGGTGGGCACCGGCGGGAAGATCTCGGTGTTCAACAACCGGGGCAACGTCCACGTCATCGCGGACGTGTCCGGGTGGTACGGGTGAGCCGGCTGCTGAGACGGTGGCGGGTCAGCCCGACCGCAGCCGCCCTCATCCTCCTCGCCGGCGTGGCCGTGGTCATGACACACGATCGTGTCCAGGCCGCGGTGCAGAGCGTCCCTTCGTCACCGGTGACCGTCACCGTCGAGCCCACCTCGGAGATCGTTGATGGCCAGCGGCTGACCATCAACGTGCGGACCGCGGCCAGCCACGTCGTCTACCAGGCCGAAGCACAGGTGTGCCGCCCGGGCATCGGCTACGCCACCAGCACCGGCCCCCGGCCCGCCCCCGATTTCCTCCTGGGCGGCCCGAACTGCCCGAAGAACGGTCTGTCGACCTCGGCGCAGAGCACGGTCTCCAGCCAGTTCACGTTCAAGTACGCCCCGACCCCCGAAGGCGACACGATGTACCTGCGGGTCGGGGTCGGTGTCGCGGCGTGGACCACCAACGAAGGCGAGGAACAGCTCCTGCGTTGTGACGAGGCCAACCCGTGCGTCCTGGTGGTGCAGGTGCGCACCGCACCCGTCGGCGAGGCCCCGGTGTGGTATCCCCTCGTCTTTCCGCTGACCTTCCGGGATGCTGACCCGGTCACGAGCTGCGGGGGCGCGGCGGCCGATGTGCTCGACACGGCTGGTTCCGATTCGCTCAGCGACGCCTGGATCGCCTGGACCAAGGCGACGTGTAATACGCAAGGGATCTCCGGGGCGTGGACCAGGATGTCCTTCGGTGACGAGGGCGGGGCGGTCGGCCGCTTCGCTCGGGGCGAGATCGACCTCGCCTACACCGGTGTCGGGTATGACCCAGGTGCAGGCTTCGCCGGAGCCAGCACCCCGCGCCAGACGGTGGCCATCCCCATCGGGCTCAACGCCGCCGTGCTCACGGTCGGCAATGGGTACATCGACAACGATGGCCGGAAGCAGCCCTACGGCGAGCAGAGGCTCACCGCTGCGGAGATGGCGACGCTGCTCTCGGGTGGGGAATGGGCGATGGCGCCGTACGCCGCTGCGATGAAGCTTCGCAACCCGCAACTCGAGCGACCTGACCTGTTCCCCTCCTCGACGTCGGCGACGAAGGTCGGAGGCCCGTCGGAAGCGGGAGCCACCCCCTACTTCACCACCCGCTACCTCGACACCATGGCACCTGACGCGTGGAAGGTGCCGCTGGTCCCGATCCCCGGTGGCGCCATGCCGGGCCTCGATCGGGGTGTGCACCCGTCGCTGGCGATGGCGGACCCGACCTTCAATGGCTCGATCAACCTGCTCACGGGGCGTCCCGGCATCGCCAAGATCTTCGGATCCCTTCCCCCGGAAGGTGGCGGCATGTGGATCCTCACCGACCTCACCACCGCCCGCACCTTCGACCTTCCCCCGGTGGCCCTCGAGGCTCGCCCTGGCGCCAGGGTGGCTGCGGCGAACGAACCACGGTTCGCGCCACCGACCCCGGAGAACATGCGTCTGGCGGCGAGCACGATGGTCACCAACCCCGATGGGGTCGCCGTGCCCGACCCGAACGTCACCGACGGCTATCCCCTCACCTACGTGGTGTACGCCCTCGCTCCGGCAGAGCCACTGGTGGGCCGGGACGGTGTTTGCCGGACCGGCGCGCAAGAGGTTCTCGGCAAGTGGCTTTCGCACCTGATCGGGGAAGGCCAGGCTCAGCTCCCCGAAGGCATGGAACCCCTCACACCCGAGCTCCGGGCCGTCGCGATCGAGCGGCTTGCGCAGGTCGGTCAGGCTCCGGGCCCGGTGAGCTGCGACGTCCCGCCACCCCCCGCACCGTCCACGGCGAGTGGAGCGAGCGACGGGGGCGGCACCGATGGCATGGTGTCGTCCTTCCCGTCAGGATCCTTCCTGAGTGGACGGCCGAGAGCTTCCTCGACCCTCGCCACCCTGGCCGCCGACGGCGTCGCGGCGGCCGAGACGGAGGACGTGACCCTCAGCTCATCCGATCGCGAACTTCCCGGTTTCGCGGGGGGACTGCTGCCCAACGGTGTACTGGCGATGCTCGGCATCCTCGTGCTGGTCATGTTGCCGGCGGCAGCCGCACGATTGAGCGCTGGCCGGAGGGAGGAACACCTCGACGCCGAGTGGATCCCTGGAGCTGCGGGCCAGGAGGTGTCCCGGTGACCGTGCTGGTGAGCGGTCCGGTCGACCGGCCGCGCACCTCCGACCGCCAGGTCGTCGTCGAGCCGCCGGATCGGCCGCAGCAGTCGCAGGAACCGGCCGGCAGGTCGCGTCGCCGGGTCGGTACGAAGGCGCTGGTGGCGATGTGGGCCGGGGCTCTGCTCGTGTCGTTGGCGCTGGTGATCTTCGCCGTCGAGCCGGTGTTCCAGGCCCGCCGGCAAGCCACCCTCCTCGAGTCCTATCGGGCTCGCATCGAGCGGGCGGCGAACGAGTCTTCCAGCCTCTACGGCGTGACCGTTCCGACGAAGGCCCCCGAGCTCGGCGCGCCCATCGCCATCCTGGAGATCGGTGACCTTCAAGTCCAACAGGTGGTCGTGGAGGGCGCCACCGCCTCCCAGACCCGAGCGGGTCCCGGTCACGTCGCCGGGACCGCCGCTCCGGGTCAGCCGGGCAACAGCGTGGTCGTCGGCCGCCGAGCCGGGTTCGGAGGGCCGTTCGGTCGGCTGCACGAGCTCGAGCCCGGCGCCCGGATTCTTGTCACCACCACACAAGGGCAGGCGGTGTACACGGTCACCTCGGTCGGGGAGCGATCGGTCAGGTCCGTGCCGGAAGCCGACACGTCCAGCCCGGTGAACGCCGCGGCGACGGGGGGTGGCATCGGCACAGACGCCGGAGTGGACGACGGCACGGTGACGGTCGACGAGCTCTACGGCCCCACCGACGACGATCGGCTCACGCTCGTGACATCGGCCAGCTCGCTGCCGTGGAACAGCGACCGGGCCACGATCGTGATCGCCCAGCTCGAGGGCCTGCCGTTCCCGCCGACGCCCCAGAACGGCCGGGTCGACTCCGCGACCGGGCTGGCGGGTGATGCCGCTGCGGTGCCCTCGGTGCTGTTGTGCCTGCTGGCGCTCGCGTCGAGCGGCGTGGTGACGGTGCTGCTCTACCGGCGAGCCTCGCTTCGCGCTGCGTACCTGCTGACCGCCCCGGTGCTGATGGTCCTGCTGGTGGTCACCGCCGAGCAGCTGGCGCGACTGCTCCCCGCCTGGGTGTGACGACGGCCACGTGGCCCGGGCTAGCCTGCCCGCCCATGCGACGCTTCCCTGAAGGGTTCCGTTGGGGCACCGCCACCGCTGCGCACCAGGTGGAGGGCAACAACGTCAACAACGACTGGTGGGAGTGGGAGCATCGAGAGGGCACCGTGTGCGTCGAGCCGAGCGGTGACGCGTGCGACCAGTACCACCGCTATCCCGAGGATCTCCGGCTGCTCGGCGCACTCGGGTTCGACAACTACCGATTCTCGGTGGAGTGGAGCCGCATCGAGCCCGAGGAAGGCGCGTTCTCGAAGGCGGCGCTCGACCACTACCGCCGAGTCTGCGCCGAGTGCCTCGCCAACGACCTCGAGCCCGTGGTCACCTTCCACCACTTCACGACCCCCCGCTGGGCGGCGAATGACGGTGGCTGGCACGACGCGCGGATCGTCGACCGGTTCGCTCGCTTCTGTGAGCGCACGGTCGAGCACCTCGGGGACCTCATCGGCCGGGCCTGCACCATCAACGAACCCAACGTGGTCGCCTACATCGGCTATCAGGTGGGGGCGTTCCCGCCAGGCATCCTCGACGCGGACCTCTGGCGGGCGAGCTACGAGAACATGATCGCTGCGCATCGCAGAAGCTATGAGGTGCTCAAGGCCGGTCGCGGTGAGTTCCCGGTGGGCTTGACGTTGTCGATGAGCGACTACCAGCCCGTCCCCGCGGACGACGAGAAGGCGATCGCCACCCGCGACACCATCCGCTACTTCGCCGAGGACGTCTTCCTCGAGTCCTGCCGGGGTGACGACTTCATCGGGGTGCAGACCTACAGCCGCACCCGCGTCGGCCCGGACGGCCAACTCGGTCCCGAGGAGGGCGTGCCGGTGTTGGTGATGGGCTACGAGTACTACCCGGAATCGCTGGCGGCCACGATCCGCCGTGCCTGGGAGGTCACCGAGCACGTGCCGGTGCTGGTCACGGAGAACGGCATCGGCACCGATGACGACGAGCAACGCCGACGCTACGTGGAGCGGGCCCTCCACGGCGTGCTCGACTGCCTCGACGAGGGGATCGAGGTGCTCGGCTACACCTACTGGAGTCTGCTCGACAACTTCGAGTGGGCCTTCGGGTACGGCCCCCGCTTCGGGCTGGTCGAGGTCGACCGCCGCACCCAGGAGCGGCGGGTGAAGCCCAGCGCGTACTGGCTGTCGAGCGTGGTGCGGGCCAACGCCCTCAGCGACGGGTCGCCTGGCTGAGCTGGCTGGCTGTCACCTTCCGGTCCGTCCCACTAGCCTCTCGCCCGATGGCTGCCTCCACCACGGCCTTGCAGGATGCTCTGCAGAAGGTCCGCACCCATGGCCTCAAGTACTCCGCGGTGTCGGTCATCAACGTCATCGTCGGGCAAGGACTGCTGGTCTTCTTCAGCGCCATCCTCGGCCTGCGACCGGCGCCGTCGAACGTGTTGGCGGTGTGCATCAGTGCCGTGCCCGCCTACTACCTGTCGCGGGCCTGGGTCTGGGGCAAGAGCGGCAAGAGCCACCTCACCAAGGAGGTCCTGCCGTTCTGGGGGTTCGCGCTCGCCGGGCTGGTCCTCTCCACCGGCGCGGTGTGGACCGCGACCCACGTCACCGGAATCGCCGACATCCCTGTCGACCAGCGCAGCCTGGTCGAGAAGCTGGTGCCGAACGTCGCGAACATCGTCGCCTTCGGGGTGCTGTGGGTGGTGAAGTTCTTCGTGCTCGACGCCTACATGTTCGGCCGGCACCACCACGGCCCGGTCGACGGCCTCGACGGCGGCCTCGACGAGCCCGCGCCGGCGTGACCTGGCGCTCACCCCGGCACCATGGACCCTGAGCTGCGAGCCCTGGCCGAACGAGCCCGGGGGTTCATGCCACCCGACGAGGGTCTCGCGCTCCACGAGGCCGCCCTGGCGGTGCCCGCGGGAGGCTCGGCGATGCTCGAGGTGGGCAGCTACTGCGGGAAGTCGGCCATCTACCTCGGCGCCGCGGCCCGCGAGCGTCAGACGGTGCTCTTCGCCCTCGACCACCACCGAGGCTCGGAGGAGAACCAGCCCGGATGGGAGTGGCACGAGCCCGATCTGGTCGATCCCGCCGTCGGGCTGATCGACACCCTGCCGTGGTTCCGTCGGACCATTCACGAAGCCGGCCTCGAGCGGCATGTGATCGCCCTGGTGGGCGACTCGGCCACCGTGGGCCGCTACTGGGCCAGCCCGCTGTCGCTGCTGTTCATCGACGGTGGGCACGGCGAAGAGCCGGCGCACCGTGACTACGAGACCTGGACCCCGCACGTCGAGCCGGGTGGCCTGCTCGCCATCCACGACGTGTTCCCTGACCCCGCGGACGGGGGGCGGCCCCCGTACGAGATCTACCGGCGCGCTCTCGGGTCAGGAGACTTCGACGAGGTCGGCGCCACCGGATCGCTGCGGGTGCTGCGCCGCCGCTCCGGCGCCGGCTGACCGAGGGCGCTGCGACGTCAGTCGCGGGAAGGGTCGGCGACGTCGGCGGTGCTGATCAGCGGTGGGAGCAGGTCGTGGTCGACGAACAGCGACGATGCCTTCGACGTGCCGGCGAGCGCGTCGGCGGCGAGCACGATGGACGCCGCGGTGTAGGTGGTCTTCTCGTTGCCGGGGAAGTGCACCATCTCCGGGAACACGACGCCGGTCCAGTAGTGCCCGTCGTCGGCTCGTAGGCCCTGCGCCCACTCGAAGAGGGTGACCGCCAGCTCGCGCTCGCCGATCGACAGGTACGCGAGCAGGCACTCGCAGGTCTCCGCGGCGGTGATCCAGGGACGGTCGCTCACGCAGCGCACCCCGAGGTCCTCAACCAGGAACGTGTCGCGCCGGGACTGGAGGCGCTCCCGACCCTCCTCGCCGGTGAGCACACCCGCGAGCACCGGGTAGTACCAGTCCATCGCCCAGCGGTGTTTCGGGGCGAAGGCGTCGGGCAGCTCGCCCCGGACGTGGGCCCGGATCACGTCCGCGAGCCGGCCGGCACTCAGCTCCCAGTCGGGGCGCTCATGCCCCAGCAGCTCGGCGAGGGCGATGGCGCAGCGCAGGCTGTGACACATGCTCGAGCTGCCGGTGAGCAGGGCGAACGACCACGGAGTGCCGTCCGCGTGGCGAGCCCAGATGATCTCGCCCCGCGCGGTCTGCAGGTCGAGCACGAAGTCGATGGCCCGCTCCACCACCGGCCACATGGTCTCCACGAACCCGCGGTCGCTGAAGAGCAGCCAGTGGTGCCACACCCCGGTGGCCACGTAGGCGATGGTGTTGGCGTCGAGCTTGTCCTGCTCGATGCCGTCGGCCAGGTAGTACTGGTGCCACGACCCATCGGCCCGCTGCTTCGAGACCAGCCACTCGTAGGCCCGTTCTGCCTGCTCGCGGCGACCGCCGAGGGCGAGCGCCATGGCGGCCTCGACGTGGTTCCACGGATCGGCATGCCCACCCGGGAACCAGGGGATCATCCCGTTGGGGAGTTGCCAGGAGGCGATCGCGTCCACGGTGTCGTGCACCTGGCGGGCGGAGAGGATCCCGGGAACGTCAGGCGCCGGCATGGGACAGCTCCCGTGTGGTGGTCGATCGGTGGTCGCGAACGGGTTTCGTCGCGTAGACGACGAGGCTCTTGCCGAGCACCGGGTTGAGGATCTGCTCGGGCACCCGCGTGAGCAGCGGTCGCTCAGCGATGTCCCAGACCAGCAGGCGGTTGTACAGCTTGACCAGGGGGAAGTCGTCGTTGCGGGGGCCGACCGCGCACTTGAGCCACCAGTAGGGGGAGTGCAGGGCGTGGGCCTTGTGGGATGCGCCCGGGGTCAGCCCGGCACTCGCCATCTTCGCCCGGAGTTCGCCTTCCGAGTAGATGCGGACGTGCCCACCGACGGCCTTCGGTGCGTGGTACTCGTCGGAGAGCAGCCAGCAGATCCGCTCCGGCAGCTCGCTGGGGATGGTCACGGCGATCGCGCCACCGGGCCGGAGCACCCGCACCAGCTCACGCAGCGCCCCCACGTCGTCGGGGATGTGCTCCATGACCTCCGAGGCGATGACCCGGTCGAAGGTGTCGTCGGGGAACGGCAGCCGGGTGGCATCGCCGTTGACCGTCACCGCCATGCCGTCGGGCGGTGCCTCGCCCGCGAGGGTCATCGCTTCGAACAGGGCTCGCACCTGCTCCAGCTCGGGCACCGCCATGTCGCAGGCCACGACTCGCGCTCCTCGCCGCAGGCCCTCGAAGGCATGCCGGCCGAAACCGCAGCCCAGGTCGAGCAGCAGCTCCCCCGCGCGCAGGCCCAGACGGTCGTAGTCGACGGTCAGCATGGGCTAGCGCTCGCTCCCCGGGCGCCCCGCCCGCGCTCGCCGGTACCTCGGGGCGCTCGCTGCGCCGCCGGGGCGGCGGGCCTGGATGTGCGCGGTCTCGGCCAGCAGGGCCCGGTACTGCTCCACGGTGCCGACCGCGGTGTGCCGCCAGGTCCACCGGTCGATGACCCGCTGCCGGCCGCGGGCGCCGACCGCGGCCCGCAGCTCGGGGTTGTCGAGCGCCTCGCGGATCTTCGCCGCCAGGGCGTCACTGTCGCCCGGCGGGACCAGCAGCGCCGTGTCGCCGTCTGCGCCGACGACCTCGGGGAGCGCGCCGCCGGTCGTGGCCACCAGCGGGACGCCGCAGGACATGGCCTCGATCGCCGGGAGTGAGAACCCCTCGTAGAGCGAGGGGACCACGGCCAGTTCTGCCTCGGAGTAGAGCTCGATGATCCGCTCTTCGGGCACGCCGGTGACGAAGGTGACGGCATCGCGCAGGCCCAGCTCGTCGATCGTGCGAGCCGAAGGGCCCCCTTCCTTCAATCGGCCGATCACCACCAGCTCGACGTGGCGCTCGGTGCGCAGCTTGGCCACGGCCTCGAGCAGGTACCGCAGGCCCTTCATCGTCACGTCCGCGCTGGCGGTGGTGATCAGCCGGCCGGGGACCCGGCGCACGTCGGGCAGCGGGCGGAACAGGTCCTGGTCGACCCCCACGGGGACCACGTGCATGCGCTCGAGCGGCACCTTGTGGTCGGCGTGGATGTCGTTGTTCGAGTTCTGCGAGACCGTCAGCACGCGGGTCATCCGCGACGCCACCCGCGTCTGCATCTTGGTGAAGGCGTACCAGCGAGCCTTGGCGAAGCGCTGCCAGGTCGTCTCCGCGTGCTCCATCTCGAGCCGGCGGTCGACGGTGATGGGGTGGTGGATGGTGGCCAGCACCGGCAGCCCCAGCCGCTCGATGCCGAGCAGGCCGTAGCCGAGGCACTGGTTGTCCTGCACCAGGTCGAAGTCGTTCACCCGCTTGCGGAGGTGCTGGAACGCCCGGATCGAGAAGGCGAGGGGCTCGGGGAACGTGCCCATCGAGAACGCGGTCACCTCGACGAAGTCGCCGAGGGTCTTGAGCTCCCAGATACCCGGCATCCGCATCGGGAAGTGGTCGTTGTAGATGTCGAGGCTGGGGAGCTCCACCAGCGGGACCCGCTCGTCGAGGATCGGGTAGGGCTGGCCGCCGAGGACCTCCACGTGGTGTCCGAGATCGGTGAGGGCCTTCGTGAGATGGCGGGTGTAGACCCCCTGTCCGCCGACGTGCGGCTTGCCCCGGTAGGCGAGGAACGCGATGGACAGCGGGAGGTCGCCGTCGGCGGCGCGCTCCCCCCGCCGCGATGCCCCGTTCCCCGGCTGCATAAGGTCCCCGAGTCTCATAGCCTCTGACCGATCGGTCAAGTGCGGCGGGTGGCCAGTGACGGTGGTCACACCGCTTTGGCGAACGCGGATCGCCGAGCCACCGCCCCCGGGCGGTGAGGGGCGGCACGGGAACCCCGACGGAGGGACGGTCAGGTGCGGGCAGTCGTGCAGCGGGTGACACGGGCGCAGGTCGCCGTGGCCCACCAGGTGGTGGGCCGGATCGGCGAGGGGCTGTGCGTCCTGGTGGGGGTGACCCACCACGACGACCGAGCCACCGCGGCGAAGCTGGCCTCGAAGCTGTGGACGCTGCGGATCATGGCCGACGGCCACGGGGTGATGAACCGCTCGATCGCCGAGACGACCCGCGAGCTGCTGATCATCAGCCAGTTCACCCTCTACGGCGACACCCGCAAAGGTCGCCGGCCCTCCTTTGCCGCCGCGGCTCGGCCCGAGCACGCCGAGCCACTGGTCGAAGCGGTGGTGGCCGAGCTGCGGTCGCTGGGTGCCCGGGTCGAGACCGGTCGGTTCGGGGCCGACATGGCGGTCGAGCTGGTCAACGACGGGCCGGTCACCCTGCTCCTAGAAGTCTGACCTGGCCGGGACCGGTGCCCGGGGCGAGCGCTGCCCCGCCGCCACCGCGCGGCGGGTCAGTTGGCCCACGACGAGCGCCAGCACCGCGAGCACCACGATGGGCACCCGACCGAACCGGGTGGCGATCGTCTGTCCCTCCCGGAGCTGGGCGATGCCCTGCAGCACCCGGGTCTCGCTCACCCCTGAGCGGGCGAGCAGGTCACCGTCCGCGTCCACCACCGCGGAGAAGCCGGTGGGCGCGGCTTGCAGCACCCACCGCCCGCTCTCGATCGCCCGCAGCCGCGACGATGCCACCTGCTGGGTCTGCACCTGCGTCAACCAGTACGACGACCCGTTCGTCGGGTTGAGCAGCACGTCCCCCCCGTGCGCGATCCCGTCGCGCACCCGGTCGCTGAAGAAGACCTCCCACGAGATGACCACCCCGAACCGCCCGGCCGGGGTGTCGATGGTCGCCGGCTCCACACCGGGGACCGCATCCCGAGCAGGCAGGCCGGCCCCCTGCCCCGCCAGCCGCTCGATGAGCCCGCGCATCGGCACGTACTCCCCGAACGGGACCCGCCGGACTTTGTCGTAGCGGTCGCCGAAGGTGCCATCGGGATTCACCACCATCGAGGCGTTACGGAAGTGCTCCGGACCGTCACCTTCGGTGGCGCCCACCACGAGTGTGGTGCCGAGTCGGCGGGCGAGCGCGGACAGCTCCCGACCCTCGGCGCTGCCACGGAGGTCGCCTTCGACGCTGACCACGTTCTCGGGCCAGAGCACGAGATCGACCGGTGTGGTCACCGCTTCGGTGGCGGCGAGGTGCCGTTCGAAGACCTCGCGCTCGTCGGTGTCCGCCGCCCGGGTGCGTTGGGGACCACCGCCTTGGACCACGGCGAAGGCCAGCTCGCCGGTCGGGTGGCCCCGAGGGGCGACGCCGGCCAATCCCGTCACCACCACGAGCCCGGCCGCGATGGCGCAGGCCAGCGCCCATCGGCGTTCCCAGGCGGCGGAGAGGACAATGCCGCCCACGACCACCAGCGCCGACACGAGCAGGTCGGTGCCGAGGCGGGCGGTCTGGCCGAGAGGTGCCGCGGCCTGCCCCATCGCCAGCGTTGCCAGCGGTACCCCACCGAAGGGGAAGGTCCACCGGGCGAGCTCGGCCAACGTGACCGCGCCGGGCAGCGCGATCCACCGTCCGGGCAACTGGGGCGGCACTGCCAGCGCGGCGAAGGCGAAGTACGTGGCATAGGCGGCTTGTGCGATGACGTAGCCGGGCTTGGTGAGGTCCCACATCCACAAGGTGGCCGGGAACAACCAGGCGGCGGCCACCAGCCAGGAGCGGACGAAGCGGGCCCGGGCGGGCTGGCCGGCGAGCAGGCGATCCCACAGGGCGATGCCGACGAAGGCGAGGGGCCACCACCCCCACGGTGGCACTGCGGCGGCGACGGCGAACCCGGCCAGCACGCAGCGCACCGCGATGCCGGAGGGGGTCGACCACCGGGGAACCGTCCACCGAGGCGAGGTCATCGCTGCCCACTTTCGCGTCGGCGCCCGGACGGTGCACGGCGACCCGCTCCCGATCCGGCTGGCCTTTTCCCGTTCTGGCAGGTCAAACGCGTGCCCTGGCACGCGTTTGACCTGCCAGAACGAGCGGTAGGGCTGGGGGGTAGGGCTGCGGGGGGTAGGGTCGCCGGCTGATGACCGGACCCGGGCCGCTCGACGCGTTCGCCCCCGACCTCTTCACCGGCCGGGTGGCGCTGGTGAGGGGTGGTGGCACCGGGCTGGGTCGGCAGTGCGCCCTGGGGTTCGCCCGGTACGGCGCTGACGTGGTGATCGCCAGCCGTGATCCCGATCACTTGGCGGGGTGCGCGGCCGCGATCGAGCACCTCGGGCGCCGGTGCCTGGCCGTGCCCACCAACATCCGCCAGCCCGCCGAAGTCGAGCGCCTGCGCGACACCGCCTACGAGCAGTTCGGCAAGGTCGACTTCCTGATCAACAACGCTGGCGGGCAGTTCCCCGCGTTGCCCTCTCAGATCTCCGACAACGGCTGGCGGGCCGTCGTGGACCTCAACCTCAACGGCACCTGGAACATGGTGAGCCGGTTCATGGGCCCGATGACCGACGCCGGGTACGGCTCGATCGTCAACGTGGTGCACGTCTTCTCCTTCGAGCGCGGCGCGCCGATGTTCGTCCACTCCGGCGCGGCCCGGGCCGGGGTCGTGAACCTGACCCGGACCATGGCGCCCTACCTCGGCTACCACGGCGTGACGATCAACGCGCTGGCCCCCGGCACGATCGCCACCGCGGGGATGCACGAGAACGAGGTCGGTCGCCTCGGCTACGACGAGGAGGCCTGGTCCCGCAAGGTGGAGGAGATCGGTCCCATGCGGCGCATGGGGACCGCGGAGGAGATGGCCGCCATCATCCTCTTCCTGTGTTCACCCGCGGCCCGTTTCATCAACGGAGCGGCGATCGTCGCCGACGGGGGCGAGCTCCGGAGCAACTGGCCGACGTTCTTCGAGCGCGGCAGCCTCTGACCGGCGCGGCGCGCCAGCCGTGCGCAGCGTGCCAGCGTCTACCGGTGCCTAGCCGTCCGAGCTGGCGAACGGATCGGTGGCGGTGGCCACCGGAGGGTCGGTGGCTGGACGCACCAGCAGCGTGTGGTCCGTGCGGCGGGCCTCGGCGTCGAGGGGAGGGAGATCCTCGTCGCGGTCGACCGGGCGTCCCTGGTCGTCGAGCAGGCGGAGCTTGGCCACGATGCGCTCCCGGGCGGAGCCGGGTGGGTGGCACGCGAACAGCGTGGCGGTGTGCGCCCAGGACTGGGCGGCGATGTCCACCCACTCGGCGGGCACGGTGATCACCCCCCGCACCTCGTAGACGAAACGACCGTCCACCGTCGTGAGGATCACCCGGTCACCGGCCTCGAGCTCGTTCAGGCGAGCGAAGGGTTTCGAGTAGGTCGTGCGGTGACCGGCGATCACCACGTTGCCGAGGCCTCCCGGCCGAGCGGTTCCCGGCCACCACCCGGGTCCCCGGTTGATCGCCGTGAGGGTCACCCCCCGTTGCACATCCGCCACCACGCCGAGCTTCGGGATCTCGATGGTGCCCACCACGATCTGGGGGGTGGGCGCGTAGGGGTTGTCCGGGAGCGCCTCGGGGATCGGGAGGCTCGGGCGTTCGGTGGTGACCGCCAGCGTGGGTGCCGGCCGGCCCGCTGACCCCACCACGATGCCGGCCCCGCGGCCCAGGAGCTGGTCGGCCGGCTCGGGTTCGGTCCGCCAGGCGATCGTCGCCCCGGCGAGCACCACCGTGACGAACACCCCGATCGGTACGGCGAGTCGAAAACGCCGAGTCCGTTGCCGCATCCTGGCGATTGTCGCGCCTGGACGGGCCGGGTGGCGCGCGAGCACGCCGGGGTGCCCGTGCCCCTGGAGGTGGGTGAGTGGGTCCGATCAGGTACCCGGCCTGAGAGCGGTGGCGAGGTTCCGGGCGTCCACCACGAGTAGGCCCGGGAGGGTGTCCGCCCCCGAGCCCGGCGGCCCGAGGGCCGCGGCATAGAGCACCACGTCGGTCGGCTGGCGGCCCTCGCCCGGTGCAGCGATCGACAGCCCATAGCGGTTGGCGAAGTAGCCCAGGTGGGGATCATCGGTGACCAGGGTGCTCCCTCCGGCGAGGGGTGCCAGTGCACCCTGGACCGCCTCATCCGCGGCGGCGAGGTCGTGCTCGAGGCGATCCACGTTCACGGCGGTCAACACCGCGAGCTCGGGCGACCGCACGTCCAGCGCGGCGGCGATGGATCGAGCCGCCTGGGCCGCTCGATCGGGATCCATCCAGAACGAGGGATCGGGTGCACCGATCTCGGGGGCATCCGGACCGGTGGGCGCCGGCCCCGGCTCGTAGGCGGGCGTCCGGCCGTAGGGCTCCGGGGCCAGGTCTTCGAGGAGGAACAGCACCTCGGTGCCGGTGCGCCGCGCTGCGTGGAGGGCGGGTTGCAGGCCCCGCTCGAACCCACCGCCGACCGCGATCACCAGATCGGCGTTGTCGAGTTGCCGCGCCAGCTCCGCGTCGCCGGTGAAGGTCCTGGGATCGGCCCCGGCCGGCACGACCACCGTCACCTGCGCGCTCGGACCGGCCACCGTCCCGGTCAGCCACCCCACGATGTCGGTGGTGGCGAGCACCCGGAGCGTGCGGGGCGCGCTCCTGGCGCAGGACACGGCCACCGTGGCGACGAGGAGCGCGAGCCCGATCACGGCCATATGCGTCGGCCGGGGTGACGGCCGGCGGGTCGATCGCCACCGGCGACCGTGCCGGACGCCGGCCGGCAGCTCCCCCGGGGCAACCGGTGGCCGTCGCATCGTCGCCTCCGACCGCGCTCCCGTGGGCTCAGCCCGAGCGTGAACCCGCGGACGTGGCCATCGCTGCGGGGCGCGTCGCCCCTCCGTCACGCATCGCCCAGCGGACGAAGATCACGAAGATCACGGTCCACACGATCGGGATGTTCCCGATCTTCATGAGGATCCCTGCCATCTGCTGGTCGTCGCTCGCCGAGAGGCCATAGACCCGCGGGGCCAGCTCGTAGGTGCGGTAGAGGGGGAAGTCGGCGAAGGTGAGCATCCCGCCCGGCACCATGGCGATGGCACCGGCGGCCAGGAACAGGTAGACGCACTGCACGGCGGGGGAGGGATGGCGCAGCTCCCGCAGCGGGCTGGCGAGGGGGGTCCACAGCAGCAGCCCCGACAGCAGCCAGGTCAGGTCGAGCAGCATCGAGCCGAGCTGGCTCGAGCGGAACGTGTCGACCGTGAACGGCGCGTGGGTGGCGATCAACACCAGGTTGTAGCTGATGCCGGCCACCACGGGTCTGGCGAGGAACCGCAGCGCCGGCCCGAGGCGGAACCGCTCGACGGCGGGTCGCACCATCCAGTCCGGGATGCCGAGCAGCAACAGCGGCGCGGCGACGAGGGTGTAGAGCATGTACTGGACCATGTGTGCCGTGGCCAGGTAGCCGGCGCCGAGGGTCCCGAGCGGCCAGTCGGTGGCCAGCCAGAGCACCGCCATGCCCAGCGCGAACCACCACCGCTTGCGCCGGTCGCCCGGCGCGATGGGCCTGCCACCACGATGGTGGCGATGCCAGCTCCACGCGTAGCCGGCGATCAGCGTCAGCATCGCCACCCAGATGCCGGGGTAGGCCCGGAAGGCCCAGCTCCAGGGCTCCCGGGTGGCGCTGCACCACCAGCTCACCGCGCCGCCCCCTGGCTCCCGGCCGGCGGCCAGTCGCTCTTCGAGGCCAGCCGGGGGAGGTCTCGCACCCAGTCTTCCTGGCGGGTGCCGAACGGGTACACCAGCCGCACCCGATCGTCGGGGGTGATCACGAACACCCCGGAGGTGTGGCCGACGACGTAGTCGCCGCGGGCATCGGGATCCTCGGCCACCGCCACCGTCGCTCCCATGGCCCGCTGGGCTGCCTCGATCGCCGGCAGGTCGCCGGTCAGTCCCACGAACCGGGGATCGAAGCTGTGTACCCACGCGTCGAGGCGCTCCGGGGTGTCGCGGGCCGGGTCGGTGGTCACGAACACCATCTCGACCGGCACGTCGACCCGCTGCAACGCCTGAGCGATGGTGGCCATGTGGACGGGGCACACGTCCGGGCAGTTCGTGTACCCGAAGAACACGAGGGTGAGCCGCCCGGCCGTTCGCGCCTGGAAGTCGTAGGCGCGCCCCGACGTATCGGTGAGCACGAACGACGGTCGGGGTTGCGCCGGTTCCAGTACCCGCCCCGCCCATTCGCTGCGACCAGGTGAGCCACCATCTCCCGAGCGGGTAGCCAGGGTGATGGCGGCGATGGCGAGGAGCATCGCGCCGCCGACCAGGAACGACGCGACGACCCAGCGGGGCACCGATGGCGGCCGGGCTGGCGGCGCGGCCTCACCGGAGGGGGCGTCTGGAGCGGAGCCGGTGGAGTCGGTGGAGATGATGCTGGTCACGACCATGCCATTGTCGCCGACGAGCGGGGAAAAGCGCCCATCGCGGCCGGCACGGCCTGCTCGCCCCAGTCTGGCCCTCGGTCCGACCCACCGTCCCGCCCCGCCGGGTCGTCAGCTCTCGGCCGCGTCCCGGAAGCGTGCCGTGCGATGCACCGGATCGGTGTCGAAGCGGGGGATCACCTCGGTACCGAACAGCTCGAAGGAGGCCAGCGCGTCCTCGAGTGACATCTGGGTCGTGAGCGGGCTGAACACGAGCTGGTCGATGCCCAGGTCGCGGTAGATCTCCACCCCCTTCGCGCAGTCGTCGGGGTCGCCGGCGATGATCGCCCCGGTGGCCGCCAGCCGCTCGACCTCGTCCGGGGTCGGTTCGGGGATCAGCTCCGGCCAGGCCGGCACCCCCTTCGGGCGGGGGAAGGTGTCGAGCCAACGCAGCACCTGCGAGTGGTAGTAGGACATCCCGATGCTCGCCGCCAGCTTGAAGGCGTCGTCGCGGTTCTCGCAGCAGACGAGGTTCGTCACGCACAGGATGTTGTCGTTGGCATAGCCGGTGACCGGGTCGCAGTCGCCGATCGCTGCCTTGTACGCGGCCGCAGCGGCCGGGATCTTTGACTTCGCCGGCGGCCCGAAGGCGAAGCACAGCACGCCGAGGCCGTTGGCGGCGGCGATCTCGAAGGTCTCCGGGTTGCCCGCCGCGACCCACATCGGCGGCGGGGTCTTGCGGTACAGCTTGGGGACGACGTTGCGCTCCGGGACGGAGAAGTACGTCCCGTCGTGCCGGTAGCTGGACGAGGCCCACATCTTGGGGAACTCTCGAAGCGTCTCGGCCCACATGTCACGGGTCGAGTCCCAGTCGGTCACCCCGAAGCCACCCATCTCGGTCGTGGACGAGCCACGGCCGGTGCCGAACTCGTAGCGACCCTCCGTCAGGTGGTCGAGCGTGGCCACCTGCTCGGCCACCCGGACCGGGTGGTTCACCGCCGGGGTGGTGTTGGTGATCGCCGAGCCGACGTGCAGCGTCGTCGTCCGGGCCGCCACGAACGCCGCGAAGACCTCGGGCGAGGCCATGTGGGAGTACTCGGTGAGGAAGTGGTGCTCGGAGGCCCAGGCGTATTTGAACCCCCAGGCCTCCGAGCGGACGGCGATCTCGACGCTCTCCATCAGCCGCTGGTGCTCGAGGCCGGGATTGCCCTCGGCGAGGGGGGCAGGCACCGCTCCCTGGGCGAAGAATCCGAACTCCATGGGCGCTCCTTCACGGTGAAAACGAGAACGTGTTCTCGTTTTGGGACGGTTCGTCTTGTACCCGGAGCGCCCCGGGGGCGATAGGGACGAAGGTCCCTATCGCCAGTACGAGAACACGTTCTACATCTGAGCCATGACCCGATTCCCCTTCCCCGTCCCGTTCGGCTGGTACCAGCTGGCCTGGAGTGACGAGCTCGCGGCCGGCGACGTCTGGCCCCTCTACTACTTCGGTCGAGATCTCGTGCTGTGGCGGGACGCGGAGGGTGCCGCCCACCTCCAGGACGCGCTCTGCCCCCACCTCGGTGGCCACCTCGGGCACGGCGGGCACGTCGAGGGGTGCGAGCTGCAGTGTCCCTTCCACGGGTGGAAGTTCGATGCCGAGGGGCGCAACAGCGAGATCCCCTACAGCGACAAGGTCAACCGCAAGGCGCGGCTCACCACCTATCCGGTCATCGAGCGCAACGGGCTGCTCATGGCCTGGTACCACCCGTTCGGGGCCGAACCGAGCTGGGAGATCCCCGAGATCCCGGAGTTCAACGACCCCGACGCCTTCTCGCCCATGGTGCGCCGGACGGTCGAGATCCCCGCTGCCTGGCAGGAGATCGCCGAGAACCAGGTCGACGCCGCGCACTTCCGGTACGTCCACAACACCGACCAGGTGCCCGAGGTGACCCTCTACGAGACCGACGGCCCCCTGGCCCGCATGCGCTCGATCCAGCGCTTCCCCACCCCCCGGGGGGTGGTCGATGGCCGCATCGACGTGGACACCTACGGCCCCGGCTTCGGGGTGATCCGTTTCAGCGGGATCGTGGACACCGTGCTGATGGGGTGCAACGTGCCCGTCACCAGCGACGAGTGTGAGCTGCGGTTCAGCTTCACCGTGCGCAAGCTCGACCACGACGCCGCCACCTCGACCGTCGGCGACGCCTTCGTCGAGGAGGTCACCCGGCAGGTGATCGAGGACATCCCGATCTGGAAGTACAAGGGCCACATCACCAAGCCGGCGCTGGCCGACAACGACGGGCCCTACCTGAAGTTCCGCAAGTGGGCATCCCAGTTCTATGCGGAGGGCGTGCATCTCGACCGGGCGGTCTACCCCCCGCGCCGGCCGTCGAAGCCCCGCCCCGAGCCCGAGGGCACTCGCAAGCTCACCGCGTCGTCGAGGCTCAAGCACGAGGACGTGATCAGAGCCGACATGATGTCGGGCTGAGGCGGGCCTGGCCGGGCCGGCGATCCGCCGGCGGGCGGGGCTGCGAGTCGCCGGGTGAGGGGCCCGGTTCAGCGGCCGGCACGGAGGCGGCCGAGCCAGCGGTCGAGGGCCTCGACCGCCGGGGGTGCTTCGAGATCGTGGCCGCCGGGGTGTTCGACCCACGTCACCTCGAGGCCGTGCCGTTCCAGGGCCCGGCGGGCACTGCGGCCCTGTACCACCGGCACGATCTCGTCCTGCTCGCCGTGCACCAGCAGCACCTCGGTGTGGCCCGCGGCGTCGGCGAGCGCCCACTCCACGCTCGGGTCGTGCGGCAGCCACGCGGCCACCGCTCCCACCGCCGTCGGCCGCCACCTCGCCCCGCGGCGCAGCGCGAGCGCCAGGGCGGTGGCCGCACCCTGCGAGTAGCCGACCACCACCGCGCCGGCGGGATCGACCTGCGCCGCGGCGCAGGCATCGACCACCTGCGCTTCGAGCCGGTCGAGCGTGCAGCTCAGGGGTGGGGAGGCATCGGCGGGGCCGTCAGGGT
>NZ_DAIUCK010000015.1:0-37995 GCF_036846205.1 Rhabdothermincola sp.
CGTCAGGGCCCAGGTCCGGGTGCTGCCCCACCAGCTCCGCCAGGGATCGACCCTCAGTGAACGAACGGCGTACCAGTTCTCCGACCGTGGCGTGGGCCTCCCGGAACGGCGTGCCTCTCGCCACCAACCACTCCGCCAGGTCGGTCGCGGAGGATGTCGCGGTGTCGGCCGCTGTCCGCATGGCTTCGACGTCGAACCGCACCGTTCGCAGGAGCCCAGCCATCGCGCCGAGCGCCAGCTCGACCTGATCGAGGGCGTCGAAGAGTGGCTCCTTGTCCTCCTGCAGGTCGCGGTTGTAGGCCAGCGGGAGACCCTTCAAGGTGGCGAGGAACCCGGTGAGGTCACCGATGAGGCGGCCGCTCTTGCCCCGGGCGAGCTCAGCGATGTCGGGGTTCTTCTTCTGCGGCAGCATCGAGCTGCCGGTGGCATAGGCGTCATCGAGGTGGGCGAACCCGAACTCTTCACTCGACCACAGGACGATCTCCTCGCCGATCCGCGACAGGTGCACCCCGACCATCGCCAGGTCGAAGAGCACCTCGGCCACGAAGTCCCGATCGCTGACCGCGTCGAGGCTGTTGTCGAACACCGCGGCGAACCCGAGCTCGGCCGCCACCCCCGCGGGGTCGAGTCTGAGCGAGGACCCGGCGAGGGCCCCGGCACCGAGCGGCGACACATCGAGGCGGCGACGGGTGTCGATCAGGCGATCAACGTCTCGGGCCAACGCCCACCCGTGTGCCAACAGGTGGTGGGCGA
This sequence comes from Rhabdothermincola sp., assembly GCF_036846205.1. NCBI lineage: Bacteria > Bacillati > Actinomycetota > Acidimicrobiia > Acidimicrobiales > Iamiaceae > Rhabdothermincola > Rhabdothermincola sp. Next base: position 754 of record NZ_DAIUCK010000015.1, read on the forward strand.
GCAGGACCGGCTGCGCCCGCTGCAGATGGGTGTAACCGGGGAGGTAGGCGTCAGCGGCCTCCACCGCCCTCGCCAGCAGCACCTGCTGCAGCTCGAGGAGACGGGACGCGATGTGGTGCACCGCTCGCTTGGTGTACAGGCGCAGGTCGGTCGCCACCTGGTCGTTACGGCTCCGCCCGGTGTGGAGCTTCGCCCCGGCGGCGCCGGCGAGCTCGGTGACCCGCCGCTCGATGGCGGTGTGGATGTCCTCGTCCGAGGGGACGAACACGAAGCTCCCCGCCTCCAGCTCGCTCGCCACCTGGTCGAGCGCGCCGAGCACCATGCCCGCTTCGTCGTCCGTGAGCACGCCGGCTCTCACCAGGCCCCTGACGTGGGCCCGCGACCCCTGCAGGTCGTCGGCCGCCAACCGCCGGTCGAACGGCAAGCTGGCCGTGAACGCCAGCAGCTCCTCGGCGGGGCCGCCCTCGAACCGGCCGTGCCACAACGTGCTCATCGCTCAGCTCCGCGCCGACTGCCGAGCGGCCCAGGTCTGGATCCCGAGCCCCCACAGGCGCACGAATCCCTCGGAGTCAGCGTGGTTGAAGCTGTCGGCGGCGTCATAGGTGGCCAGGCCGTAGTCGTAGAGACTGAACTCGCTGCGCCGCCCGACCACATAGCACCGGCCAGGCTCCAGTCGTAGTCGGACCTCACCGGTCACGTACCGCTGGCTGGCGTCGACGAACGCGTCCAGCGCCTCCTTGAGCGGCGAGTACCACATCCCGTCATAGACCAGATCCGCGTAGCGCGGTTCGAGACGCTGCTTCTCGTGAAGCAGGTCCCGCTCGAGGGTGATGCTCTCCAGGTCGCGGTGGGCGTCGATCAACGCCAGCGCGCCGGGTGCCTCGTAGGTCTCGCGGCTCTTGATACCCACCCGGCGGTTCTCGACCATGTCGAGCCGTCCCCAGCCGTACGCACCGACGGCGGCGTTGAGCTCGGTGATCAGCTCGTGCAAGGGGCGCTCCACACCATCGAGGCGCACCGGGACCCCCTCCTCGAAGGCGATGACCACCTCCCGGGCTTCGCTGGCCGTGGGCACCGTCATGCTCCACACCCCCTCGGGCGGCCGCGCCCAGGGATCCTCCATCTCACCGCACTCGATGGCTCTGCCCCACAGGTTGTCATCGATCGAGTAGAGCTTCTCCTTGGTGGCGGCCACGGGGATGCCGTGCGCCGCCGCGTACTCGATCGACATCTCCCTGGTCATCCCCCAGTGGCGGACCGGAGCCAGGATCTCCAGGTCGGGCGCCAGGGCCCGGGTGGCCACCTCGAACCGCACCTGATCGTTGCCCTTGCCGGTGCAGCCGTGTGCGACGGCATCGGCTCCGTGTTCTCGGGCCGCGCGCACGAGGTGCCGCACGATCACCGGACGCGAGAGTGCGGACACCAGCGGATAACGCCCCTCGTACAGGGCGTTCGCCTTGAGCGCCGGCGCCAGGAAGTCCCGTGCGAACTCCTCCCGGCAGTCCACGACGATCGCCTCGACCGCGCCGGCCGCGAACGCTTTCGCTCGCAGCCCGTCCCAGTCCGCCTCCTGGCCGACATCACAGGCCACGGCGATCACCTCGACGCCGTAGTTCTCGATCATCCATCGGACCGCGACGGAGGTGTCGAGGCCTCCGCTGTAGGCGAGGACTGCGCGTCTGGTCATGACGTTCTCTCTTCCTGACGACCTTCCATCAACACGAACGATGCGAGCGTCACAAGCCGGCGAGGTCTGCGAGTATGCCGGCCAGGGCCGCGCCCTCGACCCCTTCGGCCGCGACCACGATGAGGGTGTCGTCGCCGGCTACCGTACCGATCACCTCCGGCAACCCGGCCCGGTCGAGCGCCGAGCCCACCACGTGGGCCGACCCGGGCGGGGTTCGCAGGACCACCAGGTTCCCGGACGACGCGACCTCCACCACCCAGTCGCCGAACACCCGCCGGAGATGGTCGTCCGGGGCACGCTGCTCCTTGGGTAGGGCCGGGATCGCGTAGACGGTCTCGCCACCGGGAACCCGCACCTTGATCGCTCCGAGCTCGTCGAGGTCCCGTGACACCGTGGCTTGCGTGGCGACCACGCCCTCGGTCGCGAGTAGCTCGACGAGCTGCGCCTGGCTGCGGACCCGGTGCTGCTCGAGCAGCTTGGCGACCAGGTGCTGGCGTTGCCGCTTCCCCAGCCTGGCCCCCGCCACGCGATCATTCGCCGGCGAGCCCGCGGTCACGGCGCCACCCCGAGCAACCACGCCAGCAGGCCCCGGGCGGCGTGCATGCGGTTCTCCGCCTGCGGCCACACCCAGCTCCGCGGGCCTTCGAGCACCTCCGCGGTCACCTCCTCGCCTCGATGGGCGGGAAGGCAGTGGAGGAAGACGGCCGACGGGGACGCCGCATCCAGCAGCGCCGTGTCCACCGTGAAGCCCGCGAACGCCCGGCGTCGCTCAGCTGCTTCGGCTTCCTGACCCATCGAGGCCCACACGTCCGTGTACACCGCGTCGGCGCCACGGACCGCGTCGAGCGGCTCGGTGGTGAGCTGGGGTTCCACACCCGCGGCCCGGATGCGCTGGATGTCAGCCTCGGCCAGCTCGTAGCCGGGAGGCGACGCCACCCGCACCTGCATGCCCATCATGCCCGCCGCGATGGCCAGCGAGCGGCACACGTTGTTGCCGTCACCGACGTACGCGACGGTGCGACCGGAAAGCGGACCGAAGGCGTCCTCCAGCGTGAGCAGATCAGCCAGCGCCTGCATCGGGTGTGCTTCGTCGGAGAGCAGGTTCACGACCGGAACCGGCGAGACGCTCGCCATCCGCTCGAGATGCGAGTGCTGGAACACCCGGGCGGCGATGACCGCGTGGTAGCAGGCCAGCGTCCGGGTGACATCCTCGACGGTCTCCCGCACGTCGAGGCCCACCTCGTCCGGACGGATGGTCACCGGGTGGCCTCCGAGTTGCACCACGGCCATCTCCATCGAGTTGCGGGTCCGGGCTGAGGGCTTCTCGAACACCAACGCCACCCCCCGGCGCTGCAGCACCGCCGGCAGGTCGCGGCGGCGCGCGAGCGCCAACACAGCCACCAGCTCCTCGGGGGTGAGATCGTCGACCTCCAACAGGTGCCTCACCTGATCTCCTCCTCAGCGAGCACCTGCGCCAGGATGGTGACCGCCTCGTCGATCTCGCCATCGCTCACCATCAGCGGGGGCGCGAACCGCAGTGCCGAGGGGGACACCGCATTCACCACCAGCCCGGCCCGCAGTGAGCCGGCCGCGACCCGGCGGGCGTCGAGTGGGGGCTCGAGCTCGGCAGCCACCAGCAACCCGAGCCCACGGACCTCTCGCACCTGGGGCAGCGAGGCGAGCCGGTCGCGCAGCTGGGCACCCGCCGTCGTGGCCCGCGCCGGCACGTTCTCCCGCTCCATCACCTTCAACACCGCTCGGGCCGCCGCGGCCGCGAGTGGCTGGCCTCCGTAGGTCGTCGCGTGGTCCCCGGGCTCAAAGGCGCCGGCCACGTCCCGGCGGGCCCAACACGCGCCGATCGGCATGCCGTTGCCCAGAGCCTTGGCCATGGTGACCACATCGGGCACCACGTCGAAGTGCTGGTGCCCGAACCACCGGCCGGTGCGCCCAAGACCGGTCTGGACCTCGTCGACCATGAACAGCACCCCACGCTCGTCGCAGAGCCGGCGCACCCCTCGGAAGTACGCCTCGTCGGCCGGATGAACGCCTCCCTCGCCCTGGACCGGCTCCAGCAGCACCGCGGCGACCGAGGAATCGAGGGCGTCATCCAGCGCGCCGAGGTCGTTCCAGGCGACGTGGCGGAACCCCTCGGGAAGGGGCTGGAACGCCTCGTGCTTCTGCGGTTGGCCGGTGGCGTGCAAGGTGGCGAGCGTGCGCCCGTGGAACGACCCGTAGGCACTGACGACGGCATAGCGGCCGCGCCCTCCCCACTTGCGAGCCAGCTTGATCGCGGCCTCGTTCGCCTCGGCACCGGAGTTGCAGAAGAACACCTGCCCGCCTCCACCGAGCAACCGGTCGAGGGTCAGGGCCACCTCGCATGCCGGTTCGGTGGCGAACAGGTTGGAGACGTGCACGAGGGTGTGCGCCTGTCGGGCGATGGCCTCGGCAACCTCGGGGTGGGCGTGGCCGAGGCTCACCACCGCCAGCCCCGCGAGGAAGTCGAGGTAGCGGTTGCCGTCCCGATCCCACAGGATCGTCCCCTGACCTCGCACGAACTGCACAGTGGGCGCCGCGTAGGTGGGCATGAACGGGCAGTGCTCGAGGTCTGCCGGAGCGCCCGTCGCCAGCCGGTGAACGGCCGCCAGCGGGCTCACGCCGGACTCGGTGGTCGTCACGGCTGCACCTCGGGCTCGATCATCGTGCCGATCCCGGCGTCGGTGAACAGCTCGAGCAGCAGCACGTGGGGCACCCGGCCGTCCAGCAGGTGCGCGGAGCGGGCCCCCCCTCCGAGCGCGTCGAGGCAGGCGCGGATCTTGGGGAGCATCCCGCCCTCGAGGGCGCCGGCTTCGACCAGCGCCTCGAGCTCGGTCACGGTGGTGCGACCGATGAGCGAGGACGGGTCGTCGAGGTCTCGCAACAGGCCGGCCACGTCGGTCAGGTACACCACCTTCTCGGCCTCCAGCGCTCCCGCGATCGCGCCGGCTGCAGTGTCGGCGTTGATGTTGTAGGCCTGGCCGGTCGGATCGGTGCCGATGGTGCTCACCACCGGGATGAGGTCCTCCGCCAGGAGGCGCTCCACGATGTGCGGATTCACCGACACCACGTCGCCCACGAAGCCGAGCTCCGGGTCGCGAGCACCGGCGACGATCAGGCCCGCGTCGGCTCCCGACAGCCCCACGGCGAGCGGCCCGTGCACGTTGATGCTGGCCACGATGTCGCTGTTGATCTTGCCGAGCAACACCATGCGGGCGATATCGAGCGTTTCGGCATCGGTGACCCGGAGGCCTTCGCGGAACTCCGGCTCCTTGCCCAGCCGGGCCATCAGCTCACCGATCTGCGGTCCACCGCCGTGCACCACGACCACCCGGATACCCACCGCCTGGAGCAGCACGATGTCGTCCGCGAAGGTCTGCGCCAGCCGTGGTTCGACCATGGCGTTCCCACCGAGCTTCACCACCAGCGTCGATCCCCGGAACCGGCGGATGTAGGGCAACGCTTCGATGAGCACCTCGGCCGTGAGCGCGGGATCGGCTGCGGTCACGACGTCCCCATGTTCTCGTCGACGTAGGCGTGGGTGAGGTCGTTCGTGAGCAGGCTGGCCCGCCCGGCACCGAGCCCCAGGTCGGCGGTGATGTGCAGGTGCCGCCCAGCCATGTGCTCGGCCAGCGCGTCGCGGTCGTGTTCCACCGCGATCCCTCCGTGGCAGACCGTCACCTCGCCGTAGGTGATGGTCAGCAGCCTCGGGTCGAAGGCGATGCCCGCCGAACCGAGATCGCTGGCGATACGCCCCCAGTAGGGGTCGGCGCCGTACCACGAGCACTTGGTGAGCTGGCTGCGGGCGATCTGGCGCGCACCCCTGGCCGCATCCTCGTCGGAATGTGCGCCGGTGACCGTGAGATGGACGACCTTCGTCGCGCCTTCTGCGTCGCCGGCCATCTGCCCCGCGAGATCACGACAGGCGTCGGCCACCGCCGCCGCCAGCGCGCCGCTGTCCACCCCTCCGGCCCGACCGCTCGCCAGCAGGAGCACGGTGTCGTTGGTCGACTGGCAACCGTCCACGTCGAGCAGGTTGAACGAGCCGGCCACGGCCTCAGCCAGGATCCGCTTCAGCACCGCCGGCTCCGCGGCGGCGTCGGTGGTCAGCACCGCCAGCATCGTGGCCATGTTCGGGGCCAGCATCGCCGCCCCTTTGGCCATCGCGCCCACCACGAACCCCTGGCCACGCACCACGGTCTCCTTGCGATGGGTGTCGGTGGTACGGATCGCCTCGGCCGCGTCGGCCGCCCCCCGCACGTCACGGGCCGCGACCAGAGCGGGGATCGCTGCTGCGATGCGGTCGATGGGCAGCGGGATGCCGATCAGACCGGTCGAACACACCAGCACGTGATGGCGGTCGCAACCGAGCTCTGCAGCGGTGAGGTCGCACATGAGCTCGGCGTCGCGGCAACCGGACTCACCGGTCGCCGCGTTGGCGTTGCCGCTGTTGAGGATCACCGCTGCGGCTCGGCCGCCACTGGTCTGCAGGTGCGAGCGGCTGACCGTCACCGGCGCCGCGGTCATGCGGTTGCTGGTGAACACGCCGGCCGCGGGCACCGGCACCCCGTCCGCCGTGGCCACCAGGGAGAGGTCGAGTGCGCCCGCCTGCTTCACGCCGGCGTGGATCCCGGCGGCGACGAACCCCGCCGGCGCGGTGACGCTCATGGGTACACCCCGATCGCGGAGAGGCCAGTCTCCTCCGATTGTCCCGTGAGGAGGTTGGCGCACTGGATCGCCTGTCCCGAGGCCCCCTTCACCAGGTTGTCGATCGCACACAGCGCGACCACCCAGCCGGTGCGCTCGTCGAAGCGGACCGTGAGGTGCGCGCTGTTCGAGCCGAGCGTGGCCTTGGTGGAGGGCGAGCGGTCGCTCACCACCAGGAACGGCTCACCCGCATAGCGCTCCCGGTAGAGATCGAACAGCGAGCTGGTGGAGACCTCCGCCCGCGGCCGGGCGTAGCAGGTGGCGAGAATCCCGCGGTTCATCGGCGCCAGATGGGGGGTGAACAGCACCGACACCTCATTGCTGTCGACGGCCACACTCGCCAGGACCTGCTCCATCTCGGGGGTGTGCCGGTGCGAGAGCAACCCGTACGCGGTGAAGTCCTCGTCCACCGTGCAGAACGAGGTGGTGGGCTTCGGGGCGCGCCCCGCGCCGGACACCCCACTGGCGGCGTCGACGATGAGACCCGAGGACTCGACCAGTCCCTCCTCCACCAGCGGGGCCAGCGCGAGGGAGGCCGCGGTCGGGTAGCAACCGGGCACGGCCACTCGGGTGGCGCTGGCAAGGTCCTTGCGGAACAGCTCCGGCAGGCCGTAGACGAAGCGCTCGAGCAGCTCGGGCGCGCGGTGCGGCGCGCCATACCACGAGGGGTAGAGGGAGGGGTCGCGGAGCCGGAAGTCGGCGGAGAGGTCGATGACCCATCGCACCGAGGCGGGCAGCCGGCCGACCAGTTCCTGTGAGGCGCCGTGCGGGAGGGCGAGGAAGGCCAGCTCGACACGGCTCAGCAGGCTCGGGTCCTCGAGCGAGTGGAACGACAGGTGTGGGTAGGCGGCTGCCAGGCTCGGGTAGAGCTCGCCCACCGCGGTCCCAGCCTGGGTATCGCCGGTGGCGACCACCACCTCGAAACCGGGATGAGCCGCCAACAGCCGGAGCAGCTCCGCACCGGTGAAGCCCGAGGCCCCGACCACGCCGACCGAGATCATAATACGATTATCATACACATTTTCGTATGAGTATACAACCCTCAGCCCCGCAGCCGCGCCGGGAGCGCTGCTTCGACCGCCGCCACCACGGCCGAGCGCAGCTCTGCCACCTCATCGTCGGTGAGGGTGCGGTCCTCGGCCTGCAGCCGCAAGCGGTACGCGAGGCTGCGGCGCCCCTCAGGTACCGGAGGACCCCGGAAGACGTCGAACAGCCGCAGTGACGAGAGCAGCTCCCCCGCGGTCGATCGGATGACCGACTCGACCTCCGCGGCGGGCACCCCCTCGTCAACCTCGAACGCGAGGTCGAGATCGCTCGAGGGATACCGGCTGACGGGCCGATAGTGGCGCTCGCCGTGCGGTAGGGCGAGGAGATGGTCCAGATCCAGCTCCAGCCAGGCCACTCGCTCGGCGATGCCGAAGCCCGCCAGGACCTCGGGGTCGATCTCCCCCACCGCCCCGACCGGCTCACCGGCCACCACCACCTGGGCGGACCGGGTGGGGTGCAGCCCCGCGACAGGCACCTGCTCCAGACGGGCGTCGGCGACGGCGAGCGCGCCCGCCAGCACCCGCCAAACGCCGACGGCTTCGAACGCGTCCGCGCCGGCCAGCGCGACCCCCAGGTGCTCCGGCTCGTCGGGTAGCTCCTGCCCGTCGACCACTCGGAAAACCTTGCCCACCTCGAACAGGCGCACGCCGAGGTTGCGATGAGACGCGTTGTACCCGAGCGCCTTGAGCAGACCCGGGCGCAGCGAGGTTCGCAGCACGCTCTCCTCGGCCGCCAGGGGGTTGGTGATCGTGATGCCCGGCAGGGGGCTGCCGGTGCGCTCGAGATCACTCGGATCCAGGAACGGCATGGGCATCGCCTCGTCGACCCCCAGACCGACCATCACCTCCCGCACCAGCCGGCGCTCCCGCTGCCGCTCGGTGAGCCCGCCCGTGCGAACAGCCGTCGGCTGCGTGCGGGGGATGTGGCCGTATCCGAAGTGGCGGGCGACCTCCTCGATGACATCGGTCTCGGTGGCGGTGTCCGGCCGGAACGACGGTACCGTCACCGCCAGGGCCTCCTCCTCACCGCCGTTCGCAGCCGGTTCGCAACGGAACCCGATCGGCTCGAGGTAGCCCACGATCTGCGCCGTGCTCAACGATGTCCCCAGCAGGCTGTTCACCCGGCTGGTGCGGACCCGAACCGTCGGAGGTACCGGCAGGTCGCCCCGCTCGTCGATCACCCCCGGTGCCAGCTCGCCGCTGCCGGTGACCAGCAACTCCGCGAAGCGCCGGGCGGCGAGGTCGATCACCTCCGGATCGGTTCCCCGCTCGAATCGGGCCGACGCCTCGCTGCGCAGCCCCAGCCGCTTGGAGGTGCGGGCGATGGCCATCGGCTGCCACCACGCCATCTCCAGGAGGACGTCGGTGGTGGACTGGTCGATCTCGGTCGAGAGGCCTCCCATCACTCCGGCGATGGCTACCGGGGTGCCCTCTCCGTCGGCCACCACCCCGTCGGTCGGACGAAGTGATCGCTCCACACCGTCGAGGGTGACAATGCGCTCGCCATCCCTCGCCCACCGGACCCGCAGACCCCCACCACGGATCTTGGACAGGTCGAAGGTGTGGTTCGGTTGGCCGAGCTCGAGCATCACGTAGTTCGACACGTCCACCACGTGGTTGATGGGCCGCATGCCCAGCGCCAGCAGGCGGGTGCGCAGCCAGGCAGGCGACGAGCCGACGGTGACCCCCCGTAGGAGCCGGGCGACGAAGCGCCCGCAGAGATCGGTGTCGAGGATCTCCACGGAGAAGAACTCCAGTGGTGCACCCTTCTCATCCACCGCAGGATCCGGCAGGGAGAACGGCACCTGCAGCCTGGCTGCCAGGTCACGGGCCACGCCCGCAACGGACATGGCGTCCGGCCGGTTCGGATTGATCTCGAGGTCGTAGAGCACGTCGGTCTCGATACCGAGCGCCGTGCGCAGATCGGTACCGGCCTCAAGCGCCGGGTCGAGGATCAGGATGCCACTGTGATCGGTCCCCAAGCCGAGCTCGGCTGCGGAACAGAGCATGCCGTTCGACCATTCGCCCCGCAGCTTCCGACGCTCGATGCGCAGGCCGCTGGGCATGACCGTACCCAGGGTCGCCAGCGGGACCTTGTCCCCGACCGACATGTTGAACGCGCCGCAGCAGATCTGGCACGGCTGACCGTCGCCCGCATCGACCTCGACCAGCTGGATTTTGTCGGCATCCGGGTGGCGCCGCAGGGCGAGGACCGTCGCCACCACGATGCCGTCGAGGCCCTCGCCGAGCCGTTGGATGGACTCCACGGTCATGCCGAGGTCGCTCATCTGCTCCCCGAGCATCACCGGATCACCCTCGAAGGGCGCGAACTCCCGCAACCACGACAGCAGGACCTTCACGTCAGAACTGCTCCAGGAACCGGACGTCGTTGATCATCAGCTCTCGGATGTCGTCGACGCCGTGCCGCATCAACGCCAGCCGATCGATGCCGAACCCGAACGCGAAGCCCGTCCACTCCTCCGGGTCGAGACCTACGGCGCGGAAGACGTTCGGATGGACCATGCCGCAGCCGCCGAGCTCCAACCACCCCGTCTGACCACAGGTGCGACAGCCCTGGCCCTCACAGATGATGCAGTTGATGTCGTACTCGGCGGAGGGCTCCGTGAACGGGAAGTAGGAGGGGCGCAGCCGCGAGTGGATGGCGCCACCGAAGTAGGCGGTGGTGAACGCCTCGAGGGTGCCCGCCAGGTCGCCGAAGCTCACCTCGCGGTCGACGACCAGCCCCTCGATCTGGTGGAACACAGGCAGATGGCTGGCATCCGCCGTGTCGCGCCGGTAGACGCGCCCGGGCGCGACCACGGCGATCGGCGGTGGCGCGGCCTGCATGACCCGGATCTGCACCGGCGAGGTGTGGGTACGCAGCAGAACTGTCTCCGGCTCACCGAGGTTGACGTAGAGCGTGTCCCACATGCCCCGGGCCGGATGCGCCGCGGGGATGTTGAGGGCCTCGAAGTTGTAGAAGTCGGTCTCGACCTCGGGGCCCTCGGCGACGGTGAACCCCATCCCCACGAACACGTCCTCGAGCCGGTCACGGGTCTGGGTCACCAGATGGTGATGGCCCCGGCGAGCCGGGTCACGGCTCTCGGTGAGATCGAGCCGCTCCTGCTCCAGGCGCTGCGCCCGGGCGAGCCCGTCGAGCTCGGATCGACGGTCGGCAAGCGCGGCCTCCAACGCGCGGCGGGCCTCGTTGAGCGCCTGGCCGGCCATCCGGCGCTGGTCGGGACCGAGCGCTCCCAGCGACTTCTTCACGGTCGTGAGGCGGGCCTTCTTGCCCAGCACCTCGATCTCCACCGACCGCAGTTCGTCCAGCGTTCGGGCAGCGGTGATGCGAGCCACGCCCTCTCGCGTGGTGTCCTCGATCTCGCTGATCAGGTCCCGGTCGCTCACGCCGTTCACCCTGCCGTCACGGGCTCGGCCCGTCCAAATCCGTCGATCGCCGCAGGCTAGGTCAACGGCGTGGACGTGCGAGCCGGAAATCGGGCCGAGTCGTAGCCCCAGGCGCTGCGCCGCCTCGCCCACTCGAAGCACAGCAGCGAGCCCGCCACCGCGACGTTCAGGCTCTCGACCTGGCCTGCCATCGGGATGCTCACCATCACGTCCCCGGGCCCGAGCAGGCCGGGCGGCAGACCCTGGGCCTCACCTCCCAGCACCAGGGCCACGTCGTCGGGCCACGGGTAGCGGTCGAAGGGCCGGTCGCCCGACTGGGTGGCGCCGACGATCGTGAAACCGGCATCCCGCAGCACCGCGACGGCGGTGGCGGGATCAGGGGCGGTGGCGACCGGCACCCGGAACAACGACCCTGCGGAGGCACGGATGGTCTTCGGCGAGAGCGGATCGACCGAGGCTCCACCGAACATCACCCCGCTGGCACCGGCCGCCTCCGCGGTGCGCACGAGAGTGCCCGCGTTGCCGGGATCGGCGACACCTGCCAGCACGAGCACCAACCCTCCACGAGACTGCCCCACGAGCTCGTCGAGAGGCATGGGCCGACCGGCCACCACCGCCATGGCAGGCTGCGGGGCCACCACATCGGCGATCCGACCGAGCACGCCCGGGGCCAGGTGCCGGACCGGCACCCCACGCTCCTGGGCGCGCATCGCCACCTCGGCGAGCGCACCGCCTGCCGGGGCTTCCGCGTCGAGGTACACCTCAACCACCTCGGCACCGCTGGCAAGTGCCTCGAGGACCAACGTCGGCCCCTCGACGACGTACTGGCCGTGCTCCGAACGCGCCCTGCGGCGCCCGAAGAGGCGCCGCAGGTGCTGGACCGTCGGGTTCCGAGCCGACAGCGGGCTCGGTTCGGGGGGCACGGAGGAAAGCTCCCGGCGCTCAGGTGCCGGCCGTCGCCTTCGAGGCCTTCTCGACCAACGCCGCGAAGGCAGCCGGATCCGACACCGCCAGCTCAGCCAGGACCTTGCGGTCCACGTCGACCTGAGCAGCCTTCAGACCGTTGATGAACTGGCTGTAGGTCGTGCCGTTCAGGCGGCAGGCCGCGTTGATCCGCTGGATCCACAGGCGGCGGAACTCGCCCTTGCGGGCTCGGCGATCGCGGTAGGCGTACTGCAGGGAGTGCATCACCTGCTCGTTGGCAGCTCGGTACGAACGGCTCTTGTTGCCGTAGTAGCCCTTGGCGCGCTCGAGCGTGGAGCGGCGATGTTTCTTGCTCGACACGGCTCGCTTCACTCTCGCCATCGGAGGCTCCTTTCGGGGGACGGACGACAGGTCAGGGGCACACGCCGCGGCAGCGCGCGGCGGCGGGGAGGATCAGCTCAGCCGCCGAGCTGCCGGCGAACGTGGCCCAGGTCACCAGGAGCCACCTCGGTGTGGCCGTGCAATCGCCGCTTCCGACGGGGGCTCTTCTTCTCGAGGATGTGGTTCAGGTTCGCCTTGCGGCGCATGATCTTGCCGGTGCCCGTTCGCTTGAAGCGCTTGGCGGCACCTCGGTGGGTCTTCATCTTCGGCATGGCTGTTCTCCGGTCGATGCTGGCGCACGAACGACTGGCGGGGCGTTCGCCCCTGGATCGGCGATGTCGGTCGGCGATGTCGGTCGGCGTCGGGTTCGGATCAGGCGGACGGCTCGCTCTCGGTGACCGCAGGCTTGACCGCGGTCGCCGCTGCGGAATCACCGTTGTCGTCCCGATTGGCCGGGACCGCTGCTCGCTTGCGCTCCGCAGCAGCCTGCGCCCGCTTGTCCGGGGCGAGCACCATGGTCATGTTGCGGCCGTCGAGCTTCGGGTAGACCTCAACCCGAGCCAGATGAGCCACATGCTCGGCCACGTCATCCAGGATCCGCTTGCCCAGCTCGGGGTGCTGCATCTCCCGCCCCCGAAACATGATGGTGACCTTCACCTTGTGACCCTCGCTGAGGAAGCGCTCGATCTGCCGGGTCTTGGTCTCGAAGTCCGCCTGGCCGATCTTCGGCCGGTACTTCATCTCCTTGACCACCACGTTGGTGCTCTTGCGGCGTGACTCCTTGGCCCGCTGAGCCGCCTCGTACTTGTACTTGCCGTAGTCCATGATCCGGCAGACGGGCGGGATCGCCTTGTCGGCCACCTCCACCAGGTCCAATCCGAGATCGCGGGCCATGGCCAGTGCCTCCGGCAGGGGCTTGATCCCCACCTGGCTCCCGTCGGGTGCGACGAGGCGCACCTCCCGGGCTCGGATGCGGTCGTTGATCCTGGGCTCGCTGCTGGCGGTCGCTATCGCCGTTCACTCCTCGTCAATGCGCGTCGTCTCCTTGCGCTCGGTCAGTAGGTACGCCCGAAAATGACGAACGGGCGCCGGGAAGCCGACGCCCGAACCCGGGTGAGACGTCGACGTCTCACCCATCGTGGGAATCGACCCGGCGCACTCGGCGAGCCGGTGGCCGGGTGGGGACACCTCGGTGAGGCACCCCGCTTTCCTTCGGTTGCAGGGCCCTAGAGTACCAGGGAGGTCCGGTGACGGCGACCCCTGGCAGGCGCCCGCCGACCTTTCGCCCGCACCCACCCACCCGACCCTCGATCGGAGCCTCGATGAGCCTGTGGACCCCCGGTGGAGAAGTACCCGTGAACCCTGGCCGCGCCGAGCAACGCCGGCGGCCGCCCCAGGAGGGCCGCGGGGAGGGTGTCGCCGGGCTGGTGGGGGGGCCCGACCTCGACCATCTCAGCCCGGAGGAGCGGGCGAAAGCCGAGGAGATGATCGCCCAGATGGCCGAGGTGCAGCGCCAGATCGTGGCCGCGCCAGCCGCGCAGGTGGTCGCCAACCACATCGCTGGCTTCTACGAGCTCGCGATGCTCCACCTCGCCCAGGAGCGACCGAAGTTCGAGGAGGCACAGCTGGCGATCGACGCCATGGCCGGTGTCCTCGACGCGGTCGGTGACCGGCTGGGCGAGAACGGCCCAGCGCTGCGGCAGGCCCTCACCCAGGCCCAGATGGTCTTCGTGCAGGTCCGCCAGGAGGCCTCCGACGGGACACCGGCCTGACGCCGAACACGGTCACGCGATCTGCCGGCCCATCCGGTTGTCATCCCCGCAGGTCGCGCCGCTCGAACGCCACCACTGCAGCACCCAGGAACACGACGGCGGTGCCTGCCAGCACCACGACCCGCCACAGCGGTAGGCCATTGACCAACGGGTTCTCCCCAGTGGCGTAGAAGAAGGGCGAGATCCACTTGAATGGACCCAGCCACGACACGACCGGGGCCAGCGACCCCACCAGGTAGGTGGCGGCAGCCGATCCGCCGCCAACCGCGATGGCCAGCGATCGCGACCCACTCGCGGCACCAGCGGCGAGCGCGATCAGCCCGAACAACACGCCGAGCAGGACCTGCCCGAGACTCGACGCCGTCACATGGCGCAAAGGCACGTCGACCTCGAACGCCCGACCCACGCCGAAGGTGACCAGGTAGATGACCGCGGCCAGGACCACCACCTCGGCCACCAGCACGAGCGCTTTCTGCAGCACCACGCTGGCCCGGGTGACTGGGTAGGAGAGCACCAGGTCGAGCGTGCCTCGCTCCTCCTCGCCGGCGAGGGTGGCTGCCGCGAACCCGATCGCCAGGATGGTCAGCAGCAACGGTGCGACCAGCGCGAAGAGCTGGCTGTTCAGATAGTCCGCGGCGGAAGCCAGGTCGAAGGTCGTTTCGCCCCCCGCGAACAGCGCCAACAACTCCGGCGGGTAGTCCTGGAGGATCCGGTTGATGTCCTGTTGACCCTTCATCGCCGGGAACGCCGCCACGATCGCCAGGCAGTAGAGCACCGAACCGAGCACCCACCAGAACCGGCCTCGGCGCCGGTCCCGAAAGGCCCGATGGGCCACCGCGAGTCGCGGCCCGGCCATCAGCGCTCCTCCCCCGGCTCTTGGCGGTAGTACTCGAGGAAGATCTCCTCCAGATCGGCAGGCTGGCTCAAGAGGTCGACGACGGGGTAGCGGGCCGCCTCCTTGACGATCGCGTCCAGCGCCCCGCGCACGGAGAGCTTCACCACCGGTCCGTGCGCGGTCGCGTCCACCACCCCCTCGAGCCGGCGGAAAGCGCTCGAGTCCACGGGTCGAGCGAACGTGATCTCAACATGCCGGAGGGCGCGCCGGCGGAGCGTCTCCACCGCCTCGACCGCGACCAACCGACCGTCGCGAACGATGCCCACCCTGCCGGCCACCCGTTGGACCTCGTCGAGATCATGGGAGGAGAGGAAGACCGTCCTGCCAGAGGCCGCGATCTCCTGCACCAGGCGGAGGAACTCGTCCTGCACCAGCGGGTCCAGCCCAGAGGTCGGCTCGTCGAGGATGAGCAGCTCGGGCCCATGCATCATGGCCTGCACCAGACCGATCTTCTGGCGGTTGCCCTTGGACAGGTCGCGAATGGGCCGGTCGAGCTCGACCCCGAAACGCTCGGTGAGGGCACCGAGGGCACCAGGGTCGATCCCCCCACGCAACCTGGCGAGCCATGCCAGATGCTCCCGCCCCGTCAACCGCTCGTAGAGCGCCAGCTCCCCGGTCAGGTAGCCCACCCGCCGCTTGATCGCCACCGAGTCGCGGCGGCTGTCCATCCCGAGCAGCGTGGCCCTGCCACTGGTCGGGCGCTGGAGGTCGAGCAGGGTGCGGATCGTCGTGGTCTTCCCTGCCCCGTTCGGCCCGAGGAAGCCAAAGACCTCCCCTCGCTCCACCCGCAGATCGATCGCCACGATGCCCCGAACCCGGCCATAGGACTTCGTCAAGGCAAAAGTCTCAATCGCCGGCCCCACACCGGCCTCTGTCCCCGAGCTCATCGCGCTGTCGGCGGGGCGGCACCACCGACCGGCTCGATCTCGGCCGCCTCCCACTCACCTCGGTGACCGGCGACGACCACGAAGCACACACTGGCGCCGACCTCGATCCTGCGGCTGCCGTCCACGATGGCCGTGCAGTGGAACGCATGCTCGGCGCCGGAGTCGGCCCTCACCGTGCCCACCCCGCGCTGCTCGTCGAAGGCGACGACCCGACCCAAGGGCATGTCAGTGCACGATCTTCGAGATCGGAAGCTCGATGATGTCGGTGGCGCCAGCGTCCCGCAGGGCGGGGATCAAGACGTTGATGGTGGCTTTGGGTACCACCGTTTCCACCGCGTAGCCCGCGCCCGCGTAGAGCTCGTTGACCGTCGGCGACTTCATGGCCGGGAGCAGGTCGATGACCCGGTCGAGCTGCTCCGCCTTCACGTTGAGCTTCACCAGCACCTTGCCCCTCGCCTCGAGCACTCCTTCGAGCAGGGTTTGCAGCTGCCGCATGGCGTGCTGTTTGTCTGGGTCCCCGTAGGACGCCGGGTTGGCGATCAGCTCCGTGTAGGACAGCAGGATGGTGTCGATGATCTTCAGCCCGGCCGCCCGCAGTGCACGGCCGGTCTCGGTGATGTCGACGATGCAATCGACGATGTCGGGCACCTTGGCCTCCGTGGCGCCATACGAGAGCCGGATGTCGGCGTCGATGCCCTTCTCCTCGAAGAAGCGCCGGGTGAGCTGCGGGTACTCGCTCGAGACCCGCACCCCCTGGGGCAGATCAGCCACGTGCTCGTATGGTGAATCGGCCGGGACCGCGACCACGATGCGGACCGGGTTGTCCGTCGCCTTCGAGTAGTGCAGCTCACCGAGCGAGACCACCTCGCTGGCCGTCTCCTCCACCCAGTCACGACCGGTGATGCCCAGGTCGAACAGGCCCTCAGCCACGTAGCACGGGATCTCCTGGGGACGCAGGATCCGCACCTCGTCGATGCGCGGATCGACGATGTCGGCCCGGTAGGTGACGACCGAATCACGCCGCACACGCAGATCGGCCGCCTCGAACAGCTCGAGCGTGGCCTTCTCGAGCGAGCCCTTCGGCAGGACGAGCTTCAGCATGGCGCAACCGTACCGCCCCACCGTCAGCGGCTCGGCACGCGTTCCCTATGCTGGGCCGGATGCAGCACATCGAACGGCATCGCAGTCATCGGGCCGGCTGGCTGCGGGCGGCGGTGCTCGGCGCCAACGACGGCATCGTGTCGACCGCGAGCCTCGTGCTGGGGGTGGCCGCGGCCGACACCGAGCGGGCGCTCGTGCTCACGGCGGGGATGGCGGGCCTGGTCGCCGGCGCCCTCTCCATGGCCGTCGGTGAATACGTGTCAGTCAGCTCGCAGCGCGACATGGAGCGGGCGGACATCGCCAAGGAGATGCAGGAGCTGGCCACCACCCCCGAGCGTGAGCTCGCGGAGCTCGTCGCCATCTACCGCCACAAGGGCCTCTCGCCGGGGCTCGCCCAGCAGGTGGCCGAGGAGCTCTCGAGGGGCGACGTGCTCGAGGTGCACCTGCGTGAGGAGCTGGGCATCACCGAGGAGACCCGGGCCCGGCCGCTGCAAGCAGCGAGCGTGTCGGCAGGCTCCTTCGCGGCAGGCGCGGCCCTACCGCTCTTGGCGATCGCCGTCGCCTCGGCGTCGACCCGGCTGATGCTCACCATCGTGACCGCTCTCATCGCGCTCGGCCTGCTCGGTGCGCTCGGCGCGCGCCTGGGCGGGGCGCCGCCGGGCCGGGCCACCGTCCGGGTGCTCGCCGGCGGCGCGGGCGCCATGGCCCTCACCATGCTGATCGGCCGCGCCTTCGGCGCTGCGGTGGCCTGAGCGCGCGCCCTCAACCCTTCCGGAGCCGGCGCAGCACGTCGACCATCTCGATGGCCGTCTTCGCGGCTTCCTCGCCCTTGTTGTCGTGCTCCCCGGACCGTTCCAGCGCCTGCTCGAGATTCTCGGTGGTCAAAACCCCGAACACGATCGGCACCCCGGTCTCGAGCTGCGCCTGCTGGATGCCGTACGCGCACGGCCCGGCCACATAGTCGAAATGCGCGGTGTCCCCACGGATCACCGCACCCAGGGTGATCACCGCGTCGTATTCACCCGACGCCGCCATCGTCTTCGCCCCCAGCGGGATCTCGAAGGCGCCCGGCACCCAGGCAACAGTGACATCCTGCTCGGAGACCCCGTGGACCGCGAGGCCGTTGCTCGCGCCATCGAGCAGGCGGGTCGTGATGAGGTCGTTGAACCGCCCGCACACCAGCCCGATGCGCATCCCCCGGCCGTCGACGGCGCCTTGCACCGAGCTCCCGGCTCGGAAGTTAGAGGACATCGTCGAGCCCCTCGAGGAGGTGCCCCATGCGCTCCCGTTTGGTGCGCAGGTAGGCGATGTTCTCCGGGTTGGGTGCTGACTGCAGCGGGACCCGCTCGACGATCTCCAAGCCGAACCCCTCGATGCCTCCGTACTTGGCGGGGTTGTTGGTCATGTAGCGCATGGTGGTGATGCCGAGGTCCACGAGGATCTGGGCGCCGATACCGTACTCGCGGCTGTCCACGGGGAGGCCCAGCTCGATGTTGGCATCGACCGTGTCGCGCCCCTGGTCCTGCAAGCTGTAGGCCCGGATCTTGTGCCCGATGCCGATGCCCCGGCCTTCGTGACCCCGGAGGTAGACCAGCACCCCGAGCCCTTCCTCGGCGATCTTGCGCATGGCTTGGTCGAGCTGGATGCCGCAGTCGCAGCGCAGTGAGCCGAACACGTCGCCCGTCAGGCATTCGCTGTGCACCCGGACCAGGACGTTGTCCTGACCCTGCACCGCACCTTTCACCAGGGCGACGTGCTGCTCCCCGTCGAGCACCGACTCGTACACGTAGCAGGTGAACTCGCCCCACTCGGTGGGGATGCGAGCCTCGGCGACCCGCTTGACCAGCTTCTCGTTCTGGCGCCGGTAACGGATCAGCTCCGCGATCGAGATCATCAGCAGGCTGTGCTCCCGGCAGAACTCGACCAGGTCCGGCACCCGGGCCATCGTGCCGTCGTCGTTGACGATCTCGCAGAGGACACCGGCGGGGTACAGACCGGCCATGCGAGCCAGATCGACCGCCGCCTCCGTGTGGCCGGCGCGCTTGAGCGTCCCGCCTTCCGCGTACCGGAGAGGGAAGATGTGGCCGGGGCGGGCGAGATCGCCAGGTCGGGTGGCGGGGTCGATGAGAGCCTTGATGGTGGCAGCACGATCCGCGGCAGAGATGCCCGTCGAGGTCCCGTGCCGGTAGTCAACGCTGTAGGTGAACGCGGTGCGCTGCGCCTCCGTGTTCGAGTGATCGCGGACCATCAGGGGGATGTCCAGCTCGTCGAGGCGCTCGCCGGTCAGCGGTACGCAGATCACCCCTGAGGTGTGCCGCACGAAGAACGCGATCTTCTCCGGAGTGGCGAACTCGGCCGCCATGATCAGGTCGCCCTCGTTCTCCCGATCCTCGTCGTCGACCACGACGACGATCTCCCCCCGGGAGATGGCGGCCACCGCTTCCGGGATGGTGGCGAAGGCCTCGGTGTGCCCCGATCGGGATGTCGCGGGATGCCCTTCCGGAGCCTCAGCGGGCCCGTCGAGCGGGTCGTGGATCATCGCCCGTCCTTCTCTGCGACCTCGTGGCTGGCGGTGACCTCGCCGACCTTCGCCGTCGCCTTCATGGCGTCGAGCTGGGCGGCGAGGAGCCGTTCCGTGTATTTCGCGATCACGTCGACCTCCAGGTTGACCCGAGCTCCCGGGCCCTTGCGCCCCAGTGTGGTGACCGCGGCGGTGTGTGGGATGACCGCCACGGTGAACCCGTCGTCGAGCACCTCCACCACCGTGAGGCTCACACCATCCACGGTCACCGAGCCCTTCTCGACCACGTACTGGAGCAGATGGGCCGGCATCCGCACCCGGAGATCGGGCGCCGGCTCCACCACCTCGCAGACCGCATCGACGTGGCCCTGGACCAGGTGGCCGCCCAGGCGGTCCTGGAGGCGCACGGGTCGCTCGAGGTTCACCGGATCGCCCTCCCGCAGCTCGCCGAGGTTGGTGCGCCGGTCGGTCTCCTCGCTGACCTCGGCCCGCCACCAGCCGTCGCCGATCTCAACCGCGGTGAGGCAGCATCCGTTCACCGCGATGGAGTCACCGAGGCCGGTGCCTGCGAGAACCTCCCGGGCCCGGATCCGCAGGTCGGGGCCGTTCCGGTCGATCACAGTGCCGAGCTCCTCGACGATACCGGTGAACATTCAGCGCCCTCCCACCGAGCCGATGGTCTCCGCCGTCGAGCGACGGCGGGGCTCGAGGTCGATCCGCAGGTCGTCCCCGAGCCGACAGAGGTTCACGACGTCTCCCCGCCACAGGTGCTCGATGCTCGCCACGCCCGGACCACGGAACAGTCCCGGGGCATCGTCACCGCCCATCAGCGCGGGCGCCAGGTAGAACACGTACCGGTCGACGAGACCAGCCGTGTGGAACTGGTGGGCGACCTGTGCCCCGCCCTCGACGAGCAGCTGCAACACGCCCCGGGCGCCGAGCTCGGCCAGGACCGCGTCGAGGTCGCCTCCGAGTTCCAGCGCGGGATGCACCTTCGCCCCCGCCGGTGCCTGGCCGAGCACGACCCGCAGGGGGTCGACCCCATCGGCTTCCCCGGCGGGAAGCCGCACGGTGAGCGAGGGGTCGTCCGCCCGGACCGTGCCTGCGCCCACCAGCACCGCGTCGCTGTCCGCTCGGAGGCGGTGGGCATCCTCCCGGGCGATCGGCCCGGTGATCCACTGGCTGGAGCCATCCGGCGCCGCCGTGCGGCCGTCGATCGTGGCCGCCAGCTTCAAGATCACGAACGGGCGTCCGGTGCGCCGATGGTGCAGGTACGGGCGGAGCTGCTCGCGGACGAAGACCTCGCCCACACCGACCTGCACCTCGATGCCGGCATCAGCCAGCCGAGCCAGGCCCCGACCGGACACCCGCGGGTCGGGGTCCTCGATGGCCACGACCACCCGGCTGATCCCCGCGGCGATCACCGCGTCCGCACACGGGGGGGTGCGGCCGTGGTGCGAGCACGGCTCGAGGGTGCAGAACAGCGTGGCCCCCTTCGCCGCGCTCCCAGCGGCCCGCAGGGCCACGATCTCGGCGTGCGGTCCGTCGCGGCCCTGGGTCGCCCCCACGATGCCCGGTCCGTCGGGGTCATCCGCAGGGACCACCACCGCGCCGACCCAGGGACGGGGAGCGACCCGGCGCCGGACACCGGCAGCCGCATCGAAGGCCTGGCGCATGCGCTCCTCGTCGGTCACACCCAACCTTGCAGACTCCGTGTCGGTACGGCTCCTGGCCCGGGCGCGCGCGACGAGCGCCGCGCCCTCGCTCCCATCCGGACTCTCACCGTCGGCCCCGGGATTCCACCGGGTCGGCCCGGCCACCTGGGTAACCGGGTTCGCGGGCTCTCACCGCCGGTCGGGACTTCCACCCGACCCCGCGAGGGGCACCCGACACTGTAGGCCAGGCACCGGTCGCGGACAACAACGATCGGCGTCAAGATCGACCAGCGGGCTCAGTGGCCCGCAGACTCCCCGGCCAGGAGGCGAAGGGCGTGCGGGAGCACGTCCAGGACCGCCTCCAGGCACTCGAGCGCCCCGCTCGCCGACCCGGGCAGGTTGAGGATCAGCGCCCGACCGCGGGTGCCAGCCCGGCCCCGGGAAAGCCGCCCGAGCGGGTTGGCGGCCCGCATGGCCTCGGCCAGACCCGGCGCCTCCCGGTCGAGCACCACCAGGGTGCCCTCCGGCGTGAGATCGCGTGGGCCGAAACCCGTACCGCCTGTCGTGACGATGAGCCCGGCGAAGCCTTCCGCCAGCTCGGCCAGCGCCTCCCCCACCTCCTCACGGCCGTCCGGCACCACCCGCTGCTCGACCACCTGGTAGCCCTCGACACGGAGGCGCTCGACGAGCGCGGGGCCGGACCGGTCCTCACGGGAGCCGGCGACCACGCCATCGCTGATCGTGAGCACCTTGGCCTGCAAGGTCTCGCGGTGGTTCTCGCCGTCGCTCCCCGACTGACCCATAGCGCCAGAGCATGTCAGAGGGGAACCCGCACGCGGAGCAGGAACATGCCGTCGGTGCCCGCTGCCTGTGGGAGGACCATCGCCCCGCGACCGTGCGGGACCCACGGGTCTCCCGGGGGTGGCAGCGCCGCGAGCCGGGGATGGGTGGTGCGGAGATGCTCGTCGACGTCGATGGTCTCGGCCCGGGTGAGGGTGCAGACGCTGTAGACCAGCACACCGCCGGGTCGCAGCAGCGGCACCGCGGCGTCGACGAGCTGCCGCTGGAGGGCCGCCAGTTCCGGTATCTGCTCCGACTGGATCCGCCATCGGGCGTCTGGCCGCCGGCGCAGCGTCCCCAACCCGCTGCAGGGGGCATCGATCAGGATGCGGTCGAACGGCGAGCCGGCGAAGGGAGGGCGACGACCGTCGGCGACGGCCACCACGACGCGGTCCAGGTGCAGATCCATGGCGTTGCGGGCCACCAGCGCCGCCCGACCGAACCTCGAGTCCACCGCGACCACGAACGCGCCAGCCCGGGCCATCGCCGTGGCCTTGCCACCGGGTGCGGCGGCGACGTCGAGGATCCGCTCACCCGGCTCGGCCTCCACCGCCTCGGCCACCCACTGCGAGGCGAGGTCCTGCACGTAGCCGTCGGCCCGTCTGGTCACGGTCGCCGCCTGGTTCATCGCGGCCAGCGCGCCATCCGCCCGCTCGGGACCGAGGTCGGCCCGGAGCCGCTCGACGATCCAGTCCGGGTAGCTGAGGCGCGTCGGGTCATCGGGCCAGGAGACCGGCGTACCCGCCACGCGGCGCAACACCGCGTTCAGCAGACCGCGGAGCTTGCGCGGCGCAGCCTCCACGGTCGCGGCCACGGCCGCGTGGGGGGGTGTGCCGAGGAACACGAGCTGGTAGGCGCCGAGCCGGAGCCAGGCCCGCGCCGCCGGATCCGGATCCCGAGCCAGGAAGCGGTCCACCAGCCAGTCACAGGCCCGCCGCATCCGGGTGACCCCGTACACCAGCTCGGTGACGAAGCGGCGGTCGCGCTCGTCGAGGTCACTGCGCTCCAGCAGCGACGGCAGGAGGAGGTTCGCGTAGGCGCCGCTCTCCTCGATGCGGCGCAGCGCCTCGACCGCCAGCCTCCGAGCCGCCACGCCCGGGGCGGCCCCGACTCTGCCCACCATCAGGTCCCGTCGCCGAGGCGCTCGCCGGGCCGAGGGCGGACGCCGTTGCGCCAGCTGCGGGCGTCGATCCGGGACCGGCCCTCGGGCTGCACCTCCACCAGCTCGAGCAGGCCTCGGCCGGTCACCACCGAGGTCCCCATCAGCTCACCGGGCCGGAGCCCGGCGCCACCCGGGTCCCCTCCCGGCTGGCCGGCCGAGGCGTCGACCAGGCGGGTGCGCCAGATCTTCAGCCGCTTCCCCCGGAACGAGGTGTACGCCCCGCCGACCCGCACGATGCGATGCAGCTCGGCGGCGGAGCGGGTCCAGTCCAGGCGCAGCTCCTCCGGCCGGAGCTTCTCCGCATAGGTGGGTTCCCCCACCTGTGGCACCGGTTCGCCCAAACCCGACACCAGAGCGTTCAGCAGCATGGTGACACCCGCGGCCACCAGCCGATCCCGCAACTCGGCCGCGGTGTCGTCAGGACCGATGGGCACCTCCGTGCGGGCGTACACGCCGCCGGTGTCGAGCCCCTCCTCCACCCGCATGAGGCACACCCCGGTGACCTCGTCGCCGGCCAGGATCGCCCGCTCGAGCGGGGCGGCGCCGCGCCATCGGGGCAGGAGCGAGAAGTGCAGGTTCACCATCGGCAGGCGCTCCAGCACCGCAGTGGGGATCAGTCGCCCGTAGGCCACCACCACCCCGAGGTCGGCGCCCACTTCGAGGGCCTCTTCGAGGCGATCGGTCACGGGAAGGCCGAGATCGAGTGCCGCGGCCTTCACCGGGCTTGGGTGGAGCCCGCCACCGCGGCCACGGCGCTTGTCAGCCCGGGACACCACCAGGGCGATCTCATGTCCCGCGTCGTGCAGCGCTCGCAGGGGCGGTACCGCCAGGGCAGGCGTCCCGAGATACACCACCCGGCGCGGATGGCGGGGAGCAGGCGCAAGCACGGGCCCCCACCGGCCCTCAGGGAAGGGTCAGCCCACCGACTGCTGGCTGGCGCGCGCCGGACGGCTGCGGGTCGCGCCATCGCAGCTCGCGGATCGCTCGCTTGGCCTGCTTGCGCTGGTCCGCATCGAGGTGCTCGATCATCAACACTCCGTCGAGGTGGTCGAGCTCGTGCTGGAACAGCCGCGCCTGGAGCTCATCGGCTTCGATGTGGACCTCGTTGCCATCCAGATCGAGACCGACGAGCAGGATCTCCTTCGGGCGGACGATGTCGAAGTAGAGGCCAGGGATCGACAGGCAGCCCTCCTGGAAGACCCACTCACCGCTCGACTCCCGGATCTCCGGGTTGATCAGCACCCCCGGCTCGCCGTCGTGGTCGTAGACGAAGAGTCGCTTCTGCACGCCGACCTGCGGCGCGGCGAGACCGATGCCCGGCGCCTCGTACATGGTCTCCAGCATGTCCTCGGCCAGCCGCGCGATCTTGCCGTCGATGTCGTCAACCTCCGCTGCCCGTTGGGTGAGCACGGGGTCGCCGATGACCCGGATCGGATACGCCACATCTCCAGGCTACCGCCGGACCGCTACCGTCGACGCGGTGCAGGGCACACCCCGTGGCCACTACTTCGACCCCCGACCTGCTGCTCGCCACCAGCGGCGCACCGTGTCGTTGATCTTGCCGGACGTGAGCATGGAGCTGGTCACGGACCGGGGTCTGTTCTCCCCGGACCGGATCGATCCGGGCACCAGCTTCCTGCTCGCCGACGGGCCACCCATTCCTGTCCAGGCGACCGACCTGCTCGACCTCGGCTGCGGCTACGGCCCCATCGCGGCGACCCTCGCCCGGCGGGCCCCGGGCGCGACCGTCTGGGCTGTGGACGTCAACGAGCGGGCACGCCAGCTCTGCCGGGAGAACGTGGAGCGCCTCGGCCTGCCCGACGTCCGGGTCGTCGAACCGGAGGAGGTACCTGCCGATGTGCGCTTCGACGCGGTCTGGTCCAATCCCCCGATCCGGATCGGCAAGCAGGCCCTCCACGATCTGCTGCTCGGGTGGCTCGCACGGATCCGGGCCGGCGGGGAGCTGGTGCTGGTGGTCCACAAGCACCTCGGTGCCGACTCGCTGCATCGTTGGCTGGCGGAGCACGGCCATCCCACCGAACGACTGGGGTCGCGTGGCGGCTACCGGCTCCTGCGAACCGTCGTCGGCAGAGCCCAACCGTGAGCCGGAACCTCTCGCCCACGGAGCTCAAGCGCCTCCACCGGTCGTGGCGGCACCGCACGACCGCGAGGTTGGCGCTGGTGCTCGACGGTGTGCAGAACCCGTTCAACGTCGGTGGCATCCTGCGGTCGGCCGCCGCGTACGGCGTGGACCACCTCTGGATGGCGGGGCCGTCGGTCCAGCCCGATCATCCCAAGGTGCACAAGACGGCCCTCGGCTCCCAGCGTTACCTGCGCTGGTCCTCCGCAGTCGACGGGCAGGAGGCGATCCGGGCCGCCCGCGCCGATGGCTACCACGTGGTCGGGCTCGAGCTCGCCGAGGGGGCATCACCCCTGCACACAGTCCCGCTCGAGGGCGACGTGTGCTTCGTGGTCGGCCATGAGGACCGGGGGCTCAGCCACGCTGCCTCGGAAGCCTGCGATCGCCTGGCCTACCTGCCGCTGGTCGGCAAGATCGCTTCCCTGAACGTGGGCACCGCCGCGACCATCGCCCTCTACGAGGCCCGCCGCCAGCACTGGACCGCGGCATCGTCCTGAACCTCGACCCATCCGACCTGGCCTGTCAAACGCGTGCCAGAGCACGCGCTCGACCTGCCAGAACGGTCGTGGGGGTCAGAGGCGCAGGGGGTCGACCTCGATCCGCAGGCGCCCGGCGGGACGTGGGGTGGCGGCCAGCGCATCCAGCAGCGGCCGGTGATCCGGGGCCCGCAGCAGCCAGCGCCCCTCGCTCGGGCCGAGGATCTCGACCCCGAGCGGCTGGTCGAACGCCTCCATGAAGGCTGGCGCGCTCGGCCCCGACACGACCGCCATCGCGGTGACGGGCGGGAAGCCGAGTGCCCGCCGGCGGGCGGCCTCGGCCTCGGACACCCGAGTGGGATCGCCGTGCAGTGCGGCCTCGATCACCTCATGGCGGGGCATGCGGGTCTGCACCAGGACCCGCCCCCCGGATCCCCGCCCGCCGACCAGGCGGGCCGCCAGCACGAGCAGCGACAGTGCTTCCTCGGCCGCGCGGTAGCGGGGGGCGAGCAGCTCCTGGTCGAAATCGAGGAAGGCCACCAGCGCGGCGGTGTCGATCTGGTGCAACACCGCTTCGGTCCCCACGAAGACCCTGGCGTCCGGGAGGCTGCGACCAGCCGTCGACGCGGTCACCTCCACCACGGGTTCACGCACCAGTGCCTCCAGCTCCTCGCGGACCCGGGACACGCCAGCCCGCAGGTTCCTGAACGCCCCGGCGCTGCAAGACAGACACACCGCCGGCCGGCGGGACCCGCACTGGTTGCACACCAGCTCGCCCCACTCGTCCTGCACCACCGCGGCCCGGCACCGCTCGCAGGTCGCGATCGCCCCGCACGAGGCGCAGGCCAGCAGGCGGGAGCGCCCCTTGCGATTCAGGACGCACACCACCCGGCCTGCGTCCGGCAGGACTCGCACGAAGCGCTCGGAGAACAGACTGCGCCGGGCCGGATCCTCCTCCCGCCGGTCGACCACGTCGAGCACCGGCCAGCCAGCCCGCTCGGTGGCCCGGGACGGACACAGCACGGTCCCCATCGCCTGCGCTTCAAGCGTGGGCGCGGGTGACACAAGCACGCACGGGACCCCCGCCCGACGGGCCCGCTCGACCGCCACGTCCCGGGCGTGCCAGGTGGGAGCCTGTTCCTGCTGCCAACTTTCCTCGTGCTCGTCCATCACCACCACCGCCGACAGGCTCACGACCGGCGCCCACGCGGCGCCCCGAGTGCCCACGACCGTGGCACCGGCCCGGGCACGGGCCCACTCGTGAGGCATCACTGCCACCGGCACACCCGCCCGCCGGAGTCGCAACCCGAGATGACGGGCAGTCGACGCGGCGGGTACGAGGATCAGGGCGTGGCCAGTGCCCGCGGCGGCCAGGGCCACCGGGTAGAGGTCGGTGGCTGGTGGCAGGCGCAACACCGTCAGCCCTCCCCCAGCCCGCAGCGCCTCACCGACCAGCTCGTCGGTGACCGCCGGGAGCAGGTGACCGGCCGGGTGGGGGGCGGGGAGATGCGGCACCGCCCGCTCCGGCGACGCGGTGCGCAGGAACGACGCCGGGCGGCCTGCCCATCGCCAGGCGGCCCAGCGGGCGAGCTGGATCAGCTCGGGCTGGGGGCCCCAGCCGGTGACCTTCGCGAGCGGTTTCAGCGCCAGTCCAGGGGGAGGCTCGACGTCGTCGGCGACCACCCAGCCACCGACCCGGCGCCCGTGCAGCACGATCCGCACCATCGTGCCGACGCGCACCTGGTCCTCGACCGGTTCGGGGACCAGGTAGTCGAAGGTCTTATCGATCGCCGGGACGTCGGGCAGCACCCGTACCACCCGGGCCACGGCTGGCGAGGGCGGAGGTCAGAGACCGAGCGCCGACCGCAGGTCGCTCACCCGGTTCGTCTGCTCCCAGGTGAACTCCTCCCCTGTCCGGCCGAAGTGCCCGTAGGCCGCGGTCCGGCGGAAGATGGGGCGGCGCAGGTCCAGGTCGCGGATGATGGCGGCCGGCCGCAGGTCGAACACCTCCTGCACCGCGTCGCTGATCTTGGCCGGGTCGACGGCTTCGGTCCCGAAGGTGTCGACCATGACCGAGATGGGTCGGGCCATCCCGATCGCGTACGCCACCTGGATCTCGCAGCGGCGGGCCGCGCCGGAGGCCACGACGTTCTTCGCCACCCACCGAGCCGCATACGCCGCCGACCGGTCGACCTTCGACGGGTCCTTGCCCGAGAACGCGCCCCCACCGTGGCGGGCCATGCCACCGTAGGTGTCGACGATGATCTTGCGACCGGTGAGGCCGGCGTCGCCGACCGGCCCACCGATGACGAAGCGGCCGGTCGGGTTGACGTGGACCGCGTAGTCGTCGTCGGCGAACTGCGGAGGGATCACCGGGCGGATCACGTGCTCAATGAGATCGGGCTTGATCACCTCGTCGCGGTCGACGCCGTCGTTGTGCTGGGTCGAGATGAGCACGGTCCGCAAACGCCTGGGCTTGCCGTCAACGTACTCAAAGGTGACCTGGGTCTTGCCGTCGGGACGCAGGTACGGGACAGTGCCAGCCTTGCGAACCTCCGCCAAGCGCTCCGCCATGCGGTGCGCGAGGTGGATGGGCAGGGGCATCAGCACATCGGTCTCGTCGCAGGCGTAGCCGAACATCATCCCCTGGTCGCCCGCGCCCTGCTTGTTGAGGAGGTCCTCGCCGCTGATCCCGCTGCGGACCTCCTCGGAGTCGTCGACACCCTGCGCGATGTCAGGCGACTGCTCGTCGAGGGCGACCATCACCCCGACCGTCGAGCCGTCGTAACCGTAGGACTCCCGGTTGTAGCCGATGTCGTTGATGGTCGAACGCACGATGCCGGGGATGTCGACCCAGGCTCTGGTGGTGATCTCACCCGCCACGATCGCCAGTCCGGTGGTCACCAGCGTCTCGCAGGCCACCCGGCTCTGCGGATCCTCCTCCAGCAACGCGTCGAGGATGGCGTCCGAGATCTGGTCGGCCATCTTGTCGGGATGACCCTCGGTGACGGACTCCGAGGTGAAGGTCCAGCTGGTCACGGAACGCTCCTGTTCTGGGCCGGCCCCAGCGAGAGGCGGCGGCGGTGGGTCACGGTCAAGGGTTCTCCGAGGGCCGGGGCGGGCGAGCCACCCGCACCGCCACGACCGCGTCGAGCACGGCTCGGGCGACCGAGCGCTTGTCGGTCAGCGCTCCATCATGCTCGATCCCGGCAGCCGAGAGGATCACCACCTGGTTGGTGTCGTGCTCGAACCCGGCTCCCGGTGCAGAGACGTCGTTGGCCACGATGAGGTCGAGACCCTTGCGCACCAGCTTGTCCCGGGCGTTGGCCAGCACGTCGTCCGTCTCGGCGGCGAACCCCACCAGGATCTGGCCCTCCGGCTTGCGTTGACCGAGGTCGACCAGGAAGTCGTGCGTGGGCTCGAGCACGATCCGCGGCGGTTCGGCCCCCTTCTTGATCTTGCGGGGCGCGACCTCGGCGGGCCGGAAGTCGGCCACCGCGGCGGCCATCACGATCACGTCCTGGTCGGCAGCTCGGGGCATGACCGCGGCCTCCATGTCGGCTGCGCTCGCGACCCGGACCACCTCTGCCCCGGGAGGCGCAGGCCGGTCGGTGGTGGTGACGAGGGTGACCTTGGCGCCCCGGGCAGCCGCCTCCGCGGCGATGGCATGGCCTTGCTTCCCTGACGAGCGGTTGGTGATCACCCGCACCGGATCGATGGCCTCACGAGTCCCGCCGGCGGTGACGAGCACCCGCCAGCCTTCCATGTCTTTCGGCGCCAACACCCGCTCGACCGCATCCACGATCGCCTCGGGCTCCGCCAGCCGCCCCACTCCGACGTCGCCACCGGCCAGCCGACCCTCTGCGGGCGGCACGATGGTGACCCCCCGCTGCGCGAGCACGGCCAGGTTGTGCTGGACCGCGGCGTGCTCCCACATCTCGGTGTGCATCGCCGGGCAGACCACCACGGGAGCCCGGGTGGCGAGCAAGGTGGCGGTCAGCAGGTCGTCGGAGATGCCGGCCGCGTAGGCACCGATCAGCCGGGCGGTGGCCGGGCAGACGAGGATGAGGTCCGCCATCTGGCCCAGACGGGTGTGCGGGATGGGGTCTCGCTCGTCCCACAGGGAGGTCTGGGCTGGCTCGGACGCCAGCGCCGAGAAGGTGGTCTCACCGATGAACCGGGTCGCTCCCTCGGTGAGGACGGGGGCGACGTGCGCGCCCGCGTCGACCAGCCGGCGGCAGACCTCGACAGCCTTGTAGGCCGCGATGCCGCCGGTGACGCCGAGGACGATGGTGCGCCCGGCCAGCATGTCGGGACCAGGAGGGCGACCCCGCCTACTCGGCGGGTGCGGCCTCGGCATCGGTCTCGGTCTCGTCAGGCAGGGGCTCGGCCGTGATCTTGTCCGCGGCGATCTCCTCGAAGGCGATGGACAGCGGCTTCCGGGCAACCGAGGTGACCTGCGGTGGGATGCTCGCGCCGAGCCCCTCGCCCAGGTGACCGAAGTACGAATTGATCTGCCGAGCGCGCAACGCCGCCAAGGTGACGAGCTTGAACTTCGAGTCGACCTTGGACATGAGGTCCTCGATGTGAGGGTTCATCATGGAGTCGTGGACCTGCGCCATGGCGTCTCCCGTTCGTGCAGGCGGGCGTAGAGCGACTGATGATCCTAGCAGCAGGCGCCGCATCCGGGCTCCGTGCCCGGGGGCGGTGATCACGGCATCGGGTCCGGCCGGTGACCCGCCCGGGCCTGGCGGATCAGTTCCTCGAGCCGGTCCACGGTGTCCTCGAGGCGGTCGTTGACCACCTCGATCGCCCCTAAGCGCCGGGCGACGGCGATCTCCTCGCCGGCCTTGGCCAGCCGACGCTCGACCTGCTCGGGCGAGTCACCACGCCCGGTCAGCCGAGCCGCCTGCTCCTCGGGGGAAGGGGCGACCAGCAACACCAGCAGGGCCTCCGGCGAGCGGGCCCGCACCTGCTCCGCCCCCTGCACGTCGATCTCGAGCAGCAGGTCGTGGCCCGCAGGCAGCTCGTCGGGCACCGGTGTGCCGTAGAGATGGCCGAGGAACTCGGCGTGTTCGAGGAACCCGCCCTCGGCCACCCGGCGCCGGAAGGTGGGTTCGTCCACGAAGACGTAGGCATCGGCGGGCTCGCCGGGCCGGCGCGGGCGGGTCGTCCAGGACCGGCTCAGCCAGAGCGCTGGGTCGCGCTCGACGAGCTTGCGCACCACGGTGCCCTTGCCGACGCCGCCGGGGCCCGAGACGACGATGATCATGGCGCGGCCGTGAGGATCAGGCGCCGAAGGTCTCGATCAGCGCCTCGCGCTGTTTGTCGCCGAGGCCACGCACCCGACGGGACTCATTGATGCCGACGTGCTCCATGGTGCGGCGCGCCTTGACCTTCCCGACCCCGGGGAGCGACTCCAGGACCGCGAGCACCTTCATCTTTCCGATGGTCTCGTCGTGTTCCGCCTGTGCGAGCACCTCGCGAAGGGTGATCGAGCCCATCTTGAGCTTCTCCTTGAGCTCGGCCCGGGCGCGCCGCACCTCGGCTGCCTTGGCCAGCGCGGCCTGCCGTTGTTCATCGGAGAGTGACGGTGGGAGCGGCATGGGAGCGACCCTAGCGCGATGCACCCGCCACCTCTGCGGCGATCGCCGCCGCGGTGGCGGGCGGGTCGTCCGCCTGGGTCACGGTCCGCCCGATCACGAGGAGATCCGCGCCGGCGGCGATCGCCTGGCTGGGCGTGGCCGAGCGAACCTGGTCGTGCGCGGGCGTGCCGGCGAGGCGGATCCCGGGAACGACCGCCTTCAGGCGGGGGGCCAGCTCCTTGGCGTCATGGACGTCGCTCGCCGCGCAGACGATCCCCCCGCACCCCGCCTCGACCGCCAGCGCGATGCGGTGCGGGACCACGTGCGGCGGGGCCGAGTCGTCACTGGTCAGTACCGTCACGGCCAGCGCGTCCGGGGCCGGCAGGCCTGCGGCCGCAGCTCCTTCGTGCAGGCCTTCGACCCCGGCACGCAGCATGGGGACGTCGCCCCGGGCATGCAGGGTCAGGTAGCGGGCGCCGAGGGATCCGAGCACCCGGGCCGCCTTGTGGACGGTGGTCGGGATGTCGAGCAGCTTGAGGTCGACGAAGACCTCGAAGCCCGCGTCGGCCAGGCTCCCGATGGCCTCCGGTCCCGCGGCGCTGTACAGCTCGAGGCCGATCTTGGCCACGCCGAACCAGGGCCGCAGGAGCTGACCGAGGCGCTGGGCCTCGACCAGGTCGTCGACGTCGAGAGCCAGGGCGAGGCGTGCCCGCGCCTGGTCGTTGGGACCCTCGGGCTTCAGGTCAGCTCCCATGTGCTCCTCCGATCAGCTCTCGTACTGCCCTCACCCCGTGCTGTTGGCACCACGCCGCCAGCTCCGCCAGGACCGATCCCGGCGCTCGCGGATCGGCGAAGGTCGACGTGCCCACCTGCACCGCCGAGGCGCCGGCCAGGAGCAGCTCGACGGCATCGGTGCCCGTCGCCACCCCACCCACACCGACGATCGGCAGATCCGGCATCGCGGCATGCACGTCGTAGACGGCGCGGACGGCCACGGGGTGGATGGCTGGCCCGGAGAGCCCTCCCCCACCACCGCCCAACCGGGGCCGCCGGGTCTCGGGGTCGATGCTCATGGCGGGCAGGGTGTTGATGAGGGTCACCGCCTCGGCGCCGGCCTCGCGCACGGCCGCCGCGATCGGCACCAGGCTGGTCACGTTGGCGGTGAGCTTGGCCCACCGGGGACGGCCGCACGCTCCGCTGGCCCGCACCGCGGCCGCGGCCGCCGAGGCGCTCTGGGCGAACATCTCGGTGCCTGCGGGCGGAGCCCCGCCCGGGTGGCTGTGCAGATTCGGGCAGGACAGGTTGACCTCCACGGCCACCACCTCGGGTGGCGCGTACGCCAAAGCCTCTGCTGCTGCCGCGTAGTCCTCGACCGTGCGTCCCCAGATGCTGGCCACGACGTTGGCACCGGTCGCGAGCAATGCAGGCAGCTCGCAGGCCAGCCACTGCGCCACGCCGGGGCCCTGGAGACCCACGCTGTTGATCATGCCCGCCGTGGTCTCGTGCACCCGCGGCGGGGGGTTGCCACGCCAGGGGTCGGCCGACAGCGACTTCACCACCACCGCCCCCAACGTCGCCAGGTCGACGTAGCTCGCCAGCTCGTCACCGTGCCCGGCGGTGCCCGATGCGGTCATCACCGGGTTGGGCAGCGCCACCGATCCTACCGTGGTGGACAGATCCACCGACCGGGCGCCGGCCTCCCGGCCCGATGGAGCTCGTCGCCTCCAGCCGGGAAGGCTCATCGCAGCTCGGTGACGGTGAGTCGGGTCATAGGGGCAGACTCAGCTGGTCGTCCGCGGAACCCCGGTGGTATTCCTGCAGACTGCGGACCCGCACCTCGTGGTGAGTCCAGTCGGCGATGCCGTTGGCCGCCGCCAGGCCCGCTGCTCCGGTGGTCAGCAGTGGCACCCCGTGTGCCCCCGCCGCGGCCCGGATGTGGGCACCGTCGGCCCGGGGCCCGCGACCGCGAGGGCTGTTGATCACCAGGTCCACCTTGCCGCTGGCGATCAGCTCGACGGCGTCGTGACCGTTCGGCTCGCCGAGCTTCGCCACCACCGTCGACACCTCGATGCCGTGCTCCTCCAGGAACGCCGCGGTACCCGACGTGGCCGCGATCGAGAACCCCATCTCACCGAAGCGCTCGGCGGCACGTACCCCGACGGGCTTGTCGCGGTCCGCGAGCGAGAGGAACACCGTGCCCCGCTCGGGCAACCGGGTCCCGGCCGCGAGTTGGCTCTTGACGAAGGCCAGGCCGAACGTGGCGTCGATGCCCATGACCTCGCCGGTCGAGCGCATCTCCGGCCCGAGCACGGCGTCGACCTCCGGGAACCGGCTCCAGGGAAGCACCGCTTCCTTGACTGCGAAATGACCGCCGGGAGCGGGGTCGGCGAGCAGGCCCTCCTGCCGCAGCTCGTCCAGCGTCGCGCCGAGCATGATCCGGGCGGCGATCTTGGCCAGTGGCACACCGGTGGCCTTGGCCACGAAGGGCACGGTGCGCGATGCCCGCGGGTTGGCCTCGATGACGAACACCTGGTTGGCTTTCACCGCGTACTGGATGTTGATCAGCCCACGGACATCGAGCGCGTCGGCGATCCGCGCGGTGTAGTCCTCGAGGACCGCGAGAGTCTCGGCCGACAGCGAATGCGGGGGCAGCGTGCAGGCGCTGTCCCCGCTATGGACGCCAGCTTCCTCCACGTGCTCCATCACCCCGCCGATGAGAAAGCCTCCGGCGTGGTCCCGCACGGCGTCAACGTCAACTTCGGTGGCGTCTTCGAGGAAGCGGTCGACGAGCACGGGCCGCTCGGCCGACAGGCCACCCTCCCGGCCGAGGCTGCCGAAGCCCGCCAGCTCCTCCATCGCCCGCCGCAGCCCGTCGTCGTCGTAGACGATCTCCATGGCCCGGCCGCCCAGCACGTAGGAGGGCCGGACCAGCACCGGGTAGCCCACGCGCTCCACGACCGCGAGCGCCTGGTCGAAGGAGGTGGCCGTCCCACCCGCCGGCTGCGGGATCTCGAGCTGCGCGCACAGGGCGTTCCAGCGCTCCCGGTCCTCCGCCACGTCGATGGACGCCGGGCTGGTACCACGAACAAGCTCGGGAGGGAGGGTGTTCGCCAGCTTGAGCGGGGTCTGCCCACCGAGGCTCACCACCACGCCCACCGGCCGCTCGGCCTCGATCACGTTCATGACGTCCTCGTGGGTGAGCGGCTCGAAGTACAGGCGGTCGCTGGTGTCGTAATCGGTGGAGACCGTCTCGGGGTTGCAGTTCACCATGATGGTCTCGTAGCCGGCGTCGCGGAGAGCGAAGCTGGCGTGCACGCAGCAGTAGTCGAACTCGATGCCCTGACCGATGCGATTGGGACCGGACCCGAGGATCATCACCTTGGGCCGGTCGCTGTCGCGAACCTCGTCCTCGTCCTCGTAGGTGGAGTAGTGGTACGGGGTGTCGGCAGCGAACTCCGCCCCGCAGGTGTCGACGGTCTTGAACGTCGGTCGCACCCCGAGGGCGAGGCGGCGGGCCCGCACCTGCGCCTCTTCCACCCCCCACAGGTAGGCGAGCTGCGCGTCGGAGAAGCCGAGTCGCTTCGCCCGGCGCCAGCCCGCCTTCGTCAGGGCCTCGAACCCGACCTGTGCCAGGTGGGCTCGCTCCTCCACGATGAGCAGCATCTGGTCGAGGAACCAGGGGTCCACCTTGGTCGCCTCGTGCACCCGCTCGACGCTGACCCCCCGGCGCAGCAGCGCCTCGAGCTGGAAGGGCCGGTCGGGGGTGGCGATCGCCGCCTGCTCGAGCAGCTCCGCCTCGCTGAGCGCGTCGAGGAGCCGCTCCGCCGGGTCGCAGTTCAGCCCGAAACGCCCCTGCTCGAGCGAGCGCAGCCCCTTCTGGAGAGACTCGGGAAACGTACGGCCGATCGCCATGGCTTCGCCCACCGACTGCATCTGGGTGCCCAGCACGCCGGGGACGTCGGGGAACTTCTCGAACGCCCAGCGCGGAATCTTCGTGACCACGTAGTCGATGGTGGGCTCGAAGCTGGCGGGCGTCTTGCGGGTGATGTCGTTGGGGATCTCGTCGAGCGTGTAGCCCACCGCCAGCCGGGCGGCGATCTTGGCGATCGGGAAGCCAGTGGCTTTTGAGGCCAGCGCCGAGGATCGGCTCACCCGAGGGTTCATCTCGATGATGACCATGTCGCCGTTGGCGGGGTCGAGGGCGAACTGCACGTTCGAACCGCCGGTCTCCACTCCCACCCGGCGGATGCAGGCGAACGCGGCGTCCCGCATGGCCTGGTACTCCACGTCGGAAAGCGTCTGGGCGGGCGCGACCGTGATCGAGTCACCGGTGTGCACGCCCATCGGGTCGAGATTCTCGATCGAGCAGACGATGATGCAGTTGTCGGCCTTGTCGCGCACGACCTCCATCTCGAACTCTTTCCAGCCGACGAGCGACTCCTCGATGAGCAGCTCGTGCGTGGGCGAGGCCTCCAGCCCGCGCTTGCAGATGGTCTCGAACTCTTCCGGGTTGTAGGCGATGCCGCCCCCCGTGCCGCCCAGCGTGAAACTGGGCCGGATCACGCACGGAAAACCCACCGTGCGCTGCACGGCCCAGGCCTCCTCCATGCTGTGGGCGATGCCGGAGCGGGCCGACTCCAGCCCGATGCGCGTCATCGCCTCCTTGAATTTCAGCCGGTCTTCGGCCTTGTCGATCGCCTCCGGGCTGGCGCCGATCAGCTCGCACTTGTACTTGTGCAACACACCGTTGCGCCACAGGTCGAGCGCGCAGTTGAGCGCCGTCTGCCCGCCCATCGTCGGCAGGATCGCGTCCGGCCGCTCCTTGGCGATGACTTTTTCGACGGTTTGCCAGGTGATCGGCTCGATATAGACCGCATCGGCCGTGGCCGGGTCGGTCATGATCGTCGCCGGGTTGCTGTTGATCAGAATGACGCGGTAGCCCTCCTGGCGCAGCGCCTTGCACGCCTGCACGCCGGAGTAGTCGAATTCACACGCCTGGCCGATGACGATGGGCCCGGCGCCGATGATCAGAATGCTGCGAAGGTCGGTACGCTTGGGCATGGCATCACTTTCCGGCATCGGCCATCAGGGCCGTGAAGCGGTCGAACAGGTACGCGATATCGTGGGGTCCGGGCGACGCCTCGGGGTGCCCCTGGAAGCCGAACGCCGGGCGATCGGTGCGCGCGATCCCCTGCAGCGAGCCGTCAAAGAGGCTCACGTGCGTCGCGCGCAACGTCGCGGGCAGGCTGTCGGCGTCCACCGCAAAGCCGTGGTTCTGGCTGGTGATGCTCACGCGGCCGCTGTCGAGGTCCTTGACCGGGTGGTTGGCGCCGTGATGGCCGAATTTCATTTTGTACGTGCGCGCGCCGCTGGCCAGCGCCATGATCTGGTGTCCGAGGCAGATACCAAACGTCGGCACGCCGCGCTCGATGATCGTGGCCGCCGCGCGGATGGCGTAGTCACACGGCTCGGGGTCGCCCGGGCCGTTGGACAGAAACACCCCATCGGGCCGCAACGCCAGCACATCGGCCGCCGGGGTTTGCGCCGGCACCACCGTCACGCGACAGCCGCGCTCGGCCAGCATGCGCAGGATATTGCGCTTGACCCCGAAGTCGTACGCGACGACGTGAAAACGTGGGTTCGTCAGGCGGCCGTAACCGCGCGTGCCGTCCTCGCGCTGCAACCGCCACTCGGTCTCGGTCCACTCGTACGCGGTGGGCGTGGTGACCACGCGCGCCAGATCGAGCCCGGCCATGCGGGGGGCGGAACGCGCGGCCTCCACCGCCTGCGCGCGCACCGCGTCCGTCACCGCCTCACCCACCGCGAGGGCGATGATGGCACCGTTTTGGGCGCCGTGCTCTCGCAGGCGCCGCGTCAGCGCGCGCGTGTCGATCCCGGCGATCGCGACGATGCCCTGCCCGCGTAGGTAGTCCCCTAACGGCTGTTCGGCACGGAAATTGGAGTGAAGGGCGGGCAGGTCTTTGATGATCAGGCCGGCGGCTTGCACTGCGCCGGATTCGGT
>NZ_DAIUCK010000016.1:0-37640 GCF_036846205.1 Rhabdothermincola sp.
GGCACCGACCGGGCGCTTGCCTGGTCGGCGCCCGTTTTCCCTGGCGCCCTCGGCAGGATTCGAACCTGCGCACACGGCTCCGGAGGCCGATGCTCTATCCCCTGAGCTACGAGGGCGGGAACCTGGATCGTAGCGGCGCCACGTGGCCGGGCCGCAACGGCTTCGAAGGAGCCGAGAGGTCACCGCTACGATCGCCCGGTGATTCGTGACCAGCTTGCCGAGGCCCTGCGACGAGCCCTGGCCACGCTCGAGGTGGAGCCCATGCCCGGCGAGATCCACCTGGAGCGGCCGGCCCGGCGGGAGCATGGCGACTGGTCCACCAACGTGGCCCTCGCCACGGCGAAGAAGGCCGGGTGGAAGCCCCGGGAGCTGGCCCAGGCCATCGCCCAGCGGTTGGAGGCCGACCGGCCGGCGCACGTGGAGCGGGTGGAGATCGCCGGCCCCGGCTTCGTCAACTTCCACCTGGCGGAATCGTGGCTGCACGACCTGCTGGTGGAGGTCGTCGAGCAGGGCAGCGCCGGCTATGCCCGCCACGACGTGGGCGCCGGCACCCGGGTGAACATCGAGTTCGTGAGTGCCAACCCCACCGGTCCCCTGCACGCCGGGCACGGGCGGGGCGCCGCCTACGGCGACTCCCTCGCCCGGGTGATGGCCCGCTGCGGCTACGAGGTCCACCGGGAGAACTACCTCAACGACCGGGGCACCCAGATGCAGCTGTTCGCTGCCTCCCTCGAAGCCCGGCGCCAGGGTCGGGAGGTGCCCGAAGGTGGCTACCAGGGTGAGTACATCGCCGAGTGGGCGGCCGAGATGCCCGAGGGAGTCGACGTACTCGAATGGGGTGAGGCCCGCGCGGTGGAGGATCACCGCCAGACGCTCGCCCGGATGCACGTGCACTTCGACACCTGGTTCAGCGAGCGCTCGCTCGTGGACTCCGGTGCGATCATCCAGACCCTCGCCGATCTCTCCGATCGCGGCGTGATCTACGAGGCGGACGGCGCCACCTGGCTGCGTAGTACCGACTTCGGCGATGACAAGGACCGGGTGCTCATCAAGAGCGACGGCGAGTACACCTACCTCCTGCCCGACATCGCCTACCACCGCGACAAGTTCGCCCGGGGATTCGACCTGCTCATCGACGTGTGGGGCGCCGACCACCACGGCTACGTGCCGAGGATGCGGGCCGCGCTCCAGGCTCTCGGCCACGACCCGGCCGAGTTCGACGTGGAGATCACCCAGCTCGTCAACCTCCTGCGGGGTGGTGAGCCGGTACGGCTCTCGAAGCGGGCGGGCGACATCATCGAGCTGCGGGACGTGCTCGACGAGGTCGGGCCCGACGCGGCCCGGCTCACCTACCTCCTGCAGTCGATCGACAGCCCCCAGACCTTCGACTTCGAGGTGGTCAAGAGCCAGGCCATGGAGAACCCGGTCTTCTACGTCCAGATGGCCTACGCCCGCATCCGCTCCATCAAGCGGGTCGCCGCCGAGCGGGGCGTCGAGCGGGTGCCGCTGGCGGATGCCGACCTGGCGCTGCTCACCCACGAGCGCGAGCTGGGCGTCCTGCGGTCGCTGTCGGAGCTGCCCGACACCGTGCTCGCCGCCTGCCACGACCGGGCTCCGCACCGGATCACGACCTGGGTGCGCGAGCTGGCCGGCGCGTTCCACGGCTTCTACCACGACTGCTACGTGCTCAGCGACCAGGTCCCCCCTGCGCTGACTCAGGCCCGCCTGTGGCTGGTGGAGGCCGCCGAGATCGGGCTGGCGATCGGCTTGGACCTGCTCGGCGTGGACGCGCCGGAATCGATGTGATGGACCCGTCGTCGGCGCCGTTGCCGTGGGCGCTGCTGCCCGACAACGCGTCGCTGGGTGGCGACGGCCAGCTCCTCATCGGCGGTTGCGACACCCTCGAGCTGGCTGCCGAGTTCGGCACGCCGCTGTTCGTCTACGACGAGGACCACCTGCGCGCCCGCTGCCGGGAAGCGGTGGCTGCGTTCGGCCCCGGGGTGAGCTACGCCACCAAGGCCTTCCTCTGCCGGGCCATGGCCCGGCTGGCGTTCGAGGAGGGCATGAGCCTGGACGTCTCGACCGGCGGTGAGTACCACGTCGCCCGCGCCGCCGGGGTGCCGCCCGAGCGGCTGGTGCTGCACGGCAACAACAAGTCGGTCGAGGAGCTGCGGGTCGCGCTCAGCGAGGGCGTGGGCCGGGTGGTGGTCGACTCCTTCGACGAGATGGCCCGCATCGAGCAGCTGGTGGCGGGCGGCCTCGCCCCGCCCCGGGTGCTCATCCGCATCACCCCGGGGGTCGAAGCCCACACCCACGAGTTCGTCCGCACCGGCCAGGACGACTCGAAGTTCGGGTTCCCGGTGTACAGCGGCGACGCCGACCGGGCCCTCGACCGGGCAGCCACCTCGCCGGCGATTGAGCTGGTCGGCATCCACGCGCACATCGGCAGCCAGGTGTTCGAGGCCCAGTTCTTCGAGCTGGCGGTGGAGGCGGTGGCGGGCTTCGTCAACGCGCACGGGCTGCCGGAGCTCTCGCTCGGCGGGGGACTGGGGGTGGCGTACGTGGAAGGGGAGGCGGCGCCCACCATCACCGAGTGGGCCGCCGCCATCCACCGCGCCTGCGAGGCGAACGGCATCGCCGCCCGGGTCACCGCAGAGCCCGGCCGGGCCATCACCGCCGCCGCCGCGGTCACCCTGTACACCGTCGGCACCATCAAGGACCTTCCCGGCATCCGCACTTACGTGGCCGTCGACGGAGGGATGAGCGACAACCCCCGGCCGGTGCTCTACGGCAGCGGTTACGAGACGTTCCTGCCCCGGGCCGTGCAGGCACCCCGGCCGAAGCTGGTGACCGTGGTCGGCAAGCACTGCGAGTCCGGCGACCGTCTGGTCGTGGACGGCCGGGTGCCCGAGGACCTGCAGGTCGGCGACCTGCTCGCCACCCCCGTGACCGGCGCGTACGGGCACTCGATGGGGTCCAACTACAACAAGGTCCTGCGGCCGGCCGTGGTGTTCGTGCGAGACGGCGACGCCCGGGTCGTCGTCCGCCGGGAGACCCTCGACGACCTGCTGCGCCTCGACGTGCTCGATCCGCAGGGGAGCGAGTGACGGACCTGTCCTTCCTCGGTACGCCGAGCTGGCAGGCGCCGGAGCTGACCGCCGTCAACCGGCTGCCGATGCGCCCCCCGCTCGTCCCGTTCCCCGACGAGCACCTCGCCCGGTCCGGTGAGCGGGAGGCATCGCCGTGGTTCCGCAGCCTCGACGGCACCTGGCGGTTCAAGCTGTTCGCCTCACCCGAGGCCGTGCCCGCGGACGTGGCCGATCCGTCGCTGCACGACGGGTTGGGTAGCGGCTGGTCACCCATCGCCGTCCCCGGCTGCTGGACCATCCAGGGTTGGGACCGGCCCATCTACACGAACATCCGCATGCCGTTCAGGGGCGTGCCCCCGCACGTCCCGGCCGACAATCCCACCGGCGTCTACCGCACCGACGTCACGGTCCCCCGGTCCTGGAAGGGCCGGCGGATCGTGCTGCACGTCGGCGGGGCCGAGAGCGTGCTGTACGTGTACGTCAACGGCGAGCCGGTGGGCATGGGCAAGGACAGCCGGTTGCCGAGCGAGTTCGACGTCACCGAGCACGTGCGACTCGGCGCCAACACCATCGCCTGCGTGGTGGTGCGCTGGAGCGACGCCAGCTACCTCGAGGACCAGGACCACTGGTGGCACGCCGGTCTCGAGCGGGAGGTGTACCTCTACGCCACCGGGCACACCCGCATCGACGACCTGCGGGTGCGTGCCGGCCTGGGAGACGAGGGAGCGGGCTCGCTCCGGGTCCGGGCCACGGTGGGCTTCGGCGAGCGGGCCGAGCGGGTCGAAGGGTGGCGGGTCGAAGCCGTGGTGGAGACGCTCGAGGGCACACCGCTCACGGAGGTACCCCTCGGTGGTCCGGTGCCGCACCGACTGACCCCCTACCTGTTCTGGGGGCACCACGTCGAGCTGTCGGCCACCATCCCCGGGGTCGAGGCCTGGTCGGCGGAGCGCCCGGCGCTCTACCGCCTGCTCGTCTCGCTCGTCGACCCGCAGGGCGTCACCCGCGAGGTGCTCTGCCAGCGGGTGGGCTTCCGGACGGTGGAGGTGCGGGACCGCCAGCTGCTGGTCAACGGCCAGCCGGTGATGATCCACGGCGTCAACCGCCACGATCACCATCCCGAGCGCGGGCGCGCCGTGACCGTCGCGGACATGCGGGCCGACCTGCTGGCCATGAAGCAGCACAACATCAACGCGGTGCGCTGCGCCCACTACCCCAACGACCACCGGTTCCTCGACCTGTGCGACGAGCTGGGTCTCTACGTGATCGACGAGGCCAACGTCGAGTCGCACGCCTTCATCACCAGCCTCTGCGACAACCCTCGCTACCGGGGGGCGATCGTGGAGCGGGTGGCCCGGATGGTCGAGCGCGACAAGAACCACCCGTGCGTGATCGCCTGGTCACTGGGCAACGAGAGCGGCTACGGCGCGGCCCACGACGCCGCCGCGGCGTGGGTGCGGCGGGCCGATCCCACCCGCCCCCTGCACTACGAGGGCGCGCTGCTGGTCGATCTGTACGCGCCGGCACCGGTCACCGACATCGTCTGCCCGATGTACGCCTCGGTGGACGAGATCATCGAGTGGGCGAGATCCCGGCGCGACCGTCGCCGCCCGCTCATCCTCTGCGAGTACTCCCATGCCATGGGCAACTCCAACGGCGGCCTGGCCGACTACTACGCCGCCTTCGAGCGCTACCGCGGCCTGCAGGGCGGCTTCGTGTGGGAGTGGAAGGATCACGGGCTGGCGCACCACGACGGGGAGCACGGACCCTTCTTCGCCTACGGCGGCCAGTTCGGTGACGAGCCCAACGACGCCAACTTCGTCGCCGACGGCCTGGTCGGCCCCGACGGCACGCCACACCCGGCGCTGACGGAGCTGGCGTACCTGGCCGCTCCGGTGCGGGTACGGGCGAGCAAGGCCGACCTGCGGGCCGGGCGGGTCACCATCGAGAACCGCCAGTGGTTCCGCGACCTGTCGTGGCTGCAGGTCGTGTGGGGGGTGACCGTCGACGGGCGGGTGGTCGCCCAGGGCGAGCTGGAGGTGCCGGAGCTCGGGCCGCGGGCCTCGGCGACGGTTCCGGTGCCGGTGGGCCCGATCGAGCTGCATCCCGGCGAGGAAGCCCACCTCAACGTGCGCGCCCTCACCCGCCAGGACGAGCCCTGGGCGCCGGCGGGTCATCTCGTGGCCTGGGACCAGCTCGCCCTGCCGGTCGCGGGACCGCGCCACCCGCCCCCGGGCCCGCAGCCGATCCCGCTCGACACCGAAGCCAGCATCGACCCGGCGTCCCGCGCGCTCAACTCCCTGGTGGTCGACGGGCGGGCGGCGCTCGCCTCGCCGGTGACGGTCACCATGTGGCGAGCCCCCACCGACAACGACGGGCTGAAGCTGCTGCGCCAGCGCACCGACGGATGGACCGACGAGTCCGCCAAGCCGCTCACCCGCTGGCTCGACTGGCAGCTCGACTCGGGAGCGGTCGTGGGCACCGCGGTGCAGCACACCCACCGACGGCCTGACGGCGTGATCGTGCTGGAAGGCCGGGTGGAGGTGCCCGAGCCCTTCGACGACCTGCCGCGGATCGGGCTGACCTTCATGACCGCGCCCGGCTTCGAACGCCTCCGGTGGCTGGGCCTGGGCCCGCATGAGACCTACCCGGATCGCCAGGCCAGCGCGGTGGTCTCCCGATGGGAGTCGACGGTCACGGACCAGTTCGTGCCCTACCTGGTGCCCCAGGAGCACGGCCTGCACCTCGGCACCCGCTGGATGGCGCTCGAGCAGATCCCCGGCGGCGAGGACCCACAGGGGGAAGCGGTGGGGCTGCTGGTGGTGGCCACCGGCGAGCCGTTCGGGTTCTCCGCCAGCCACCATCACGCTGACGACCTGTGGCGGTCCCGGCACCTCGTCGAGCTGCGGCCACGGGCCGAGACGGTGGTCCACCTCGACGTCGCCCACCGCGGGCTCGGCACCCTGAGCTGCGGGCCGGACACGGCTCCCCGCTACCGCGTCGGTGCCGGCACCTACGAGTGGCGGTGGCTGCTGGCTGCGTACCGACCGGGCGAGGTCGACCCCGGAACCCTGGCCCGGGCGTTGACCCACCGGCAGTAGCCTCGGCACATGGACGGTTCCCAGGTGCGCGTCGGGCTGCTCGGCTGCGGCACCGTCGGCTCGGCCCTCATCCGCCTGCTGCACCAGCAGGCCGCGAGCATCGAGGCCCGCACCGGGATCGGGTTGGTCGTCCAGCGGGTGGCGGTGCGCAACGCATCGAAGGATCGCGGGGTCGACCTGCCTCCCGACGCGTTCACCAACGATCCCGAGCAGGTGGTCGCGGCCGGCGACGTCGACGTCGTGGTCGAGGTGATGGGCGGCATCGAGCCGGCCCGCTCGCTCGTGCTCGAGGCCGTGAAGGCCGGCAAGCCGGTGGTCACCGCCAACAAGGAGCTGCTGGCCAACGTGGGCGGGGAGGTCTTCGCTGCGGCCGAGGCAGCGGGGGTCGATGTGCTCTTCGAAGCGGCAGTGGCGGGAGGTATCCCCCTCGTCCGGCCCTTGCGTGAATCGCTGCTCGGTGAGCCGGTCGACCGGGTGCTCGGCATCGTGAACGGCACCACCAACTACATCCTCACCCGCATGACCGAGGCCGGTGCCTCCTACGCCGAGGCACTGGCGGAGGCGCAGCGTCTCGGGTTCGCGGAGGCCGACCCCACCGCCGACGTGGAGGGCTTCGACGCCGGCGCCAAGATCGC
Organism: Rhabdothermincola sp.; assembly: GCF_036846205.1. Classification (NCBI taxonomy): domain Bacteria; kingdom Bacillati; phylum Actinomycetota; class Acidimicrobiia; order Acidimicrobiales; family Iamiaceae; genus Rhabdothermincola; species Rhabdothermincola sp. The sequence continues at coordinate 6,823 of NZ_DAIUCK010000016.1, forward strand.
CATCCTGGCCAGCATCGCGTTCGGGGTGAAGGTGGTGGCGGGCGACGTCTACCACGAGGGCATCGCCACCCTCACCGCCGACGACATCGCCTACGCCGCCCGGAGGGGCTACGTGGTGAAGCTGCTGGCCATCGCCGAGCAGTTCGACGGCGACGACCGTCAGGTCGCGGTGCGGGTGCACCCGGTGCTGCTGCCGCACACCCATCCCCTGGCGTCGGTGCGGGAGAGCTTCAACGCGGTGTTCGTCCAGGGCGGGGCGGTCGGGGACCTCATGTTCTACGGGCGGGGAGCGGGCGGCGATCCGACCGCCAGCGCGGTGCTGGGTGACCTGATCGACGCGTCGGTCAATCTGCGCAAGGGCACCCATGCCGCCATCGGCGCGCTGGCGCCGGCCCGCATCCGCCCCATCGACGACCTGGAGTGCGAGTACTACCTGGGCCTCGACGTGGTCGACCGCCCCGGGGTGCTCGCCGCGGTCGCCGGGGTGTTCGGTCGGCACGGGGTGTCCATCGCTTCCATGGAGCAGGAGGGCCGGGGGGACGAGGCCCGCCTGGTGTTCATCACCCACACCGCGCGGGAGCGTGACATGCAGTCGACGGTGACCGAGCTGGGTGATCTCGACGCGGTGCGCCGGGTGGGCAGCCTCATCCGGCTCCTCGGCGAGGAGGGCGGGGCATGAGGGGCGGTCGGCGGTGAAGTACGTCAGCACCCGCGGTGCGGCCCCGGTGCTGGCGTTCGGTGACGTGCTGCTCACCGGGCTGGCCCGAGACGGCGGCCTGTACGTGCCCGAGAGCTGGCCGTCGCTGGGCCCGGGCGCGCTCGAGCGCTTCGCCGAGGCCGAGTACCCCGACACCGCCCTCGAGGTGATGTGGCCCTACGTGGAGGACAGCATCGAGCGCGACGCGTTCGAGGCGATCGTGCGCGACGCCTACTCGACCTTCGACACCCCCGAGGTCACGCCGCTGCGCGACCTCGGCGACGGCCTGTGGCTCCTCGAGCTGTTCCACGGCCCGACCCTCGCCTTCAAGGACGTCGCCCTGCAGCTCGTCGGCCGGCTGTTCGACCACGAGCTGCGCCGGCGCGGCGAGCGGGTGACCATCGTCGGGGCCACCTCCGGCGACACCGGCTCCGCCGCCATCGAAGCGTGCCGCGACCGGGAGTCCATCGAGATCTTCATCTTCCACCCCGCCGGTCGGGTCAGCGAGGTGCAGCGCCGGCAGATGACCACCGTCGGGTCGGCGAACGTGCACAACGTCGCCATCGAGGGGACCTTCGACGACTGCCAGGACCTGGTCAAGGCGCTCTTCGCCGACCAGGAGCTGCGCGACCGCCTGCATCTGGCCGCGGTCAACTCGATCAACTGGGCCCGGGTGATGGCCCAGATCGTCTACTACGTGGTCGCCGCCGCGAAGCTCGAGCGGGGCGCCGCCCCGGTGGCGTTCTCGGTGCCCACCGGCAACTTCGGCAACGTGTTCGCGGGCTATGCGGCCCAACGCATGGGCGCGCCCATCTCGCAGTTCGTCGTGGGCAGCAACCGCAACGACATCCTGACCCGGTTCCTGGCCTCGGGGACGATGACCATCCACGAGGTTCACCCCACCCTCAGCCCGAGCATGGACATCCAGGTGTCGAGCAACCTCGAGCGGTTGCTGTTCGAGCTCTACGGCCGCGATGGCGCGCAGGTCGCCGAGCTGATGCTGCGCTTCCGGGCAGAGGGGACCGTGACCATCGACCCGGATCGGCTGGCGCTGCTGCGCGAGCACTGGTCGGGCGCCAGGATCGACGACGACGCCACCCTCCGGGTCATCGCCGAGCTGCACCGGGAGCTGGGGCTCCTCATCGACCCTCACACCGCCGTGGGGCTGGGCGCTGCCCGGGTGCAGCGCCGCGATCGCTCCGTGCCCATGGTGGTGCACGCCACGGCGCACCCGGCGAAGTTCCCCGACGCGGTCGAGCAGGCGACCGGCGTGCGGCCGCCCCTGCCCGGTCCGCTGGCCGATCTCTTCGAGCGCCCGGAGCGCTACGAGACCCTCCCCGCGGACCCCACCACGGTGAAGCGCTACCTGGAACAGGTGCTCGCCGCCCGTTGACCTCCGAGCCTTCCCGCGCCACCGAGCCCGTTTTCCTGGCATGATCGAGCGATGAAGTACGTGGTGTGCGTGCCGGACGGGTGCGCCGACGAACCGGTCGACGCGCTTGGTGGACGTACCCCCCTCGAGGTGGCCGACATGCCCACGCTGCGGTCCCTCGCCGCCCGCGGCGAGCTGGGCCGGGCCGCGGTGATCCCACCGGGTTTACCGCCGGGCAGCGACGTGGGGAACATGTCGATCTTCGGGTACGACCCCGCCCGGTACCACACGGGGCGAGCGCCCATCGAGGCAGCGGCGCTGAACCTGAAGCTGGGGCCCGACCAGGTCGCCTACCGCTGCAACCTGGTGACGATCGGCGCTGACGGCACCATGGTCGACTTCGCAGGTGGCCATCCGTCCTCCGAGGAGGCCCGCAAGGTGATCGAGGCCCTCGACGACGAGCTGGGCGGCAGTGGGCTCGAGTTCCACGCCGGGGTCGAGTACCGCCACATCATGGTGGCCCCGGCCGCCTGGGCCGATGCGACCTGCATCCCACCCCACGACCTGACTGACAAGCCGGCCGTCGGGCCGACCGGTCCCGCCGCGCCGGACCTGCAGGCGGTCATGGAGGCATCGCGCCGGATCGTGGGTCGCTTCGGGCTGGAGGCCAACCAGGTCTGGCTGTGGGGCCAGGGGTTTCAGCCCCAGATGCCACCGTTCGCCGAACGGTTCGGGCTGGACGCCGCGCTGTGCAGCGCGGTCGACCTGGTGCGCGGGTTGGGGGTGCTCACCGGCATCGAGGTGGTGGACGTCGAGGGGATGACGCCCGGCTACGACACCGACTATGCCGCGCAGCGGGAGTGCGCGCTCGATGCCCTCGCTGACGGCGCGGACCTGTTCATCATCCACATCGAAGCCACCGACGAGGCGGGCCACGCGGGTGACGTGGAGGAGAAGGTCCGGTCCCTGGAGCGCTGGGACTCGCTGGTGCTGGCCGACCTGGTGGCTGGTCTGGATCGGCTCGGGTCGTGGCGCCTGCTGCTGCTGCCCGACCACGCCACGCCGCTGCGACTGAAGACCCACACCCCCGATCCGGTGCCGTACCTCCTCGTGGACTCGGACCGGCCCGGACCCGGCGGCACCTACAGCGAGCGGGCGCTGGCCGGCCTGCCGGCGGTTCCCGGCCACGAGCTGATGCCTCGCCTCGTCGGCGCCTGACCCACCCGCGTTCGAGCCTCACCTGAACTGAACTGTTCACCGAGGCGCGGCTTGAGGCCCGCCTCGGTGAACGGTCCGGTCGATGGCCCGCTCAGCTGAACCGGGTCACGTAGCCGCGCCGGCGGAACACGGCCAGCATCCGGGTGAGGAAGAGCAGCCCCAGCGCAGCCACGGCGATGCAACCGGCGAGCGAGTAGGCGAGCTCGTCCCAGGGCATGGGGTCACCGTCGAGGAGGGTGCGGGCCGCGTTGAACGCGTGTGTGGTGGGCAGCAGCCGCGCCACCGGCTGCAGGAGACCCGGGAGCGACTCGACGGGGTAGAAGACGCCCGAGAGTGGCATGACGACGAAGAGGATGCCCCACGCGAAGACCTCGGCGCTCTGCCCGAATCGCAGCACCAGGCCGATCACGAACAGCGAGATCGACCACCCGGCCACGAGCAGCAGCGCGCCGATCGGAAGCAACCCCCAGCCGACGTCGAGGATGTTGAACGAGTAGAAGCCGACGGCGGCCAGTGCCACCACCCCGAGCCCGATCGCGAGCTTGGCCATGCCGAACAGGGCGACCCCGCACGCGTACTCGATCTCCTTCAGCGGGGTGGCCATCAGGTTCAGGATGTTGCGGGACCAGGTCTCCTCGAGGAAGCCGGTCGAGACCGCGATCTGCGACTGGTAGATCACGTGGAACAGCAGGATGCCGGCTAGCAGGTAGGCCACACCCGCCTGTGTGTCCCCACCGGCCTGGCGAGCGACGAAGACCCCGAGTGACCCGAACAGCAGCGCGTCGACCAGCGGCCACACGAGTACGTCGAACAGCCGGTGCGGGCTGCGCCACAGCACGAAGGCGTGCCGCCGAGCCACCGCCCGGATCCGCAACCAGCTCACCGGCCACCCTCCTGGTGTGGCGTGCCGGCCAACTCGAGGAACACGTCCTCCAGCGAGCCGTGACCGTATGCCGCGGCGATCTCGGTCGGCGCCCCGTCGGCCACGATCCGGCCGGCCGACATGAACAGCACCCGCTCACAGAGGCGCTCCACCTCGACCATGTTGTGGCTGGTGACCAGCAGCGCGGTGCCCTCGTCAGTTGCGAGCTCCATCAGGCCGGCCCGCACCCGCAGCGCCACGTCCGGGTCGAGCGAGGCTGTCGGCTCGTCGAGCACCAGCAGGCGAGGGTGGTGCAGGACGGCTTTGCAGATTCCGACCAGGGTGCGCTGACCGGAGGAGAGCTCGGCGCACATGCGCCCGGCGAGGTGGCCGATGTGGAACCGCTCGAGCGCCTCGTGGATGTGGGGGCCGGGCTTGCGTAACCCGTAGAGGCGGCCGAACAGATCGAGCGCTTCGCGCACCCGGAGCCGGTCGGGCAGCGGCAGGTAGCCGGCGACGAACCCGACGTGGGCCAGGGCCTGGCTGCGCCTCTCGGGCAGCGCCAGACCGTTGATGCGCACCGTGCCCCGGTCGGGGCTGATCGCCCCGAGGAGCATGAGCAAGGTGGTCGTCTTGCCCGCACCGTTGGGACCGAGCAGCGCGACCCGCTCGCCGCTGGCGACCGTGACGTCGACATCGTCGACGGCCACGATGCCCTTGTAGGCCTTGCGCAGGCCTGTCGCCTCCAGGATCCCCACCCCCGCAGTCTGCCCGCCTGGCGGCGGCCGCCGGTCAGCCATTTCGGGGTAGCGCCCTTCGAGTGCAGCAGTGCTCGGCTGGTGATCCGAGGCTGCGCGGTTCGGTCCTGCCAGCGTGCGCTCGGCATTCGGCGCGCTCGGCGTCGAGCTGTGGGGAGCTCGACACCGGTCAGGCGTCAGGACCTCCCGCAGGGTCAGATCGTCGAGCCCCGACCCGCCGTCGACGCGGATGTCGACGGCGGAGGCATCGGGCGCGTGGGAGCCGGCGACCCGGCCGGTGCCCGCTGGCACGGGACTCACGTCGTTACCTCGGCGAGCCGCTCGATGGTCCCGTTCGCGCCCATCCACTGCGCCGACGCTGGGGATGCCGTGCACGCAGGCCTGCGGGTTCGAGGATGACGTCGTGGTCGACGAGGTCGGTCCCGACGACGGGAGGTTGCTTCGAGCTGGGGAAGGCCGGTACCATTCGATGCGTCGCAAGGGGGCTGCATCCGCTCGGTCGAGCGAGGTCGGGTGAGCAGCTGCGGCAGCACCGCCGCTCACCGCATGTTCGTGAACCACGGCGAGGTCTTCCCGCTCCTCTGAGCACCGTGCCGAAACGGATGGCCGGTTCCACGGCGGTCGCACGTGCCCCTTGATCTCCTTCTCACGGCGGGTGGCGCCTGAGCACCCAGGCGGGCCTCCCGAGCAGATCCCCACTGACAGAAAGCGAGAGAGGTGCCCATGAGCGTGGACTCCCAGCAGCTCGAACGGACGGCGCTCGAGCGCAAGGATCGAGAAGAGCTGAGCACCATCGCGATCGCGCTGGGTGGCAAGCCGAGCTCGAGAGCCCGCAAGGCCGAGATCGTGGATCTCATCCTCGAGCTGACCGGCGTGACGTCTCCGGCGTCGGAGACGACCGGCAACGGATCCACCGAGGCCAAGCCGAAGCGCACCCGGAAGGCCAAAGCCGACCCGGCCGAGGAGCCCGGGGGTGCGGAGCATCTGCCGGCCACCGGTGAGGGTGAAACCACCGTGGCGGCCGCCGAGCCCGCCGAGGCGGCGACCTCTGAGGGGCAGGTTGACGTCGCCGCGCCGCCGGCGCCGGGGGGCGACGGGGATGCCGGCACCGCCCAGGAGGGCTCGCAGGACTCACCGGCGGCCCCTGAAGGGCAGGAAGGCCGAGCGGACAACGGTGACCGCGAGCGTCGGGGCGCATCGGGCCAGGGCAACCGCGGTGAAGGTCAGCGGGAGGAGCCGGAGCCCGGCAACCGCCGGCGCCGGCGCCGGGGTCGGGACCGCGATCGGGATCGAGGTGAGCGCCAGGAGGAGGCGTGGCAGGGCGAGCCGGTGGAGGTCGAGGGTTACCTCGATCTGCGTGACGAGGGATACGGCTTCCTGCGCCTGCGCGGCTACCTGCCGAGCAAGGACGATGCCTATGTCTCGGTCAAGCAGGTTCGCCAGTTCGGTCTGCGCAAGGGTGACCACATCAAGGGTGCAGCCCGGCCGGCAGGCCGCAATGAGAAGAACCCTGCCTTGCTCCGCATCGATCTGGTGAACGGCGCCGATCCGGAGCAGGCGCGCCAGCGGCCGCGCTTCGAGGACCTCACCCCGCTGTTCCCCGACGAGAAGTTGCGGCTTGAGACGCCGAACGATCCCACCAACATGACGGCCCGGATCATCGATCTCATCGCTCCGATCGGGAAGGGTCAGCGTGGGCTGATCGTGTCGCCCCCGAAGGCGGGCAAGACGACGGTGATGAAGCAGATCGCCCGTTCCATCGAGACGAACAACCCCGAGGTGCACCTGATCGTGCTCCTGGTGGACGAGCGACCCGAAGAGGTCACCGACATGCGCCGATGGGTGAGGGGCGAGGTGGCCGCTTCCACGTTCGACCGCCCGTCCGACGAGCACACCATGGTGGCCGAGCTGACCATTGAGCGGGCCAAGCGGATGGTCGAGGAGGGCAAGGACGTCGTCATCATCCTCGACGGCATCACCCGTCTGGCCCGGGCGTACAACCTGGCGGCGCCGGCCACCGGTCGCATCATGTCGGGAGGCATCGATACCGGTGCGCTGTACCCGCCGAAGAAGTTCTTCGGCGCGGCTCGCAACATCGAAGAAGGTGGGTCGCTCACCATCCTCGCCACGGCGCTGGTGGAGACCGGATCGAAGATGGACGAGGTGATCTTCGAAGAGTTCAAGGGCACCGGCAACATGGAGTTGCGCCTCGATCGCAAGCTGGCCGAGCGGCGCATCTATCCGGCCATCGACGTCGACGGGTCCTCGACCCGGCACGAGGAGCTGCTGTTCGATCGCAAGCAGCTCCAGATGGTGTGGAAGCTGCGGCGGGTGCTCAGCGGACTCGGCGAGGGCGGCGGCGGCGCCGGCCTCGAGATGCTCATCGACCGGCTCTCCACGTTCAAGAGCAACGACGAGTTCCTGGCCGAGGTGGCCAAGGCCCCGTCAGCCGGCGTATAGGCACGCCAGGCCGGGAGTTGCTGGTCCCCGGCGATTCCCGGCACACTGATCTGTCCCCGTCTCCCCGACTGGAGCCCCTGCGATGAAGGCAGACATCCATCCCGAGTACGTCACCGCCACGGTGCGGTGCTCGTGCGGCAACACCTTCACGACCCGCTCGACGAAGGCTGATCTCCACGTCGAGCTCTGCAACGAGTGCCACCCCTTCTACACGGGCACCCAGAAGCTGGTCGACACCGGCGGCCGGATCGAGAAGTTCGAGAAGCGCTACGGCAAGCGCCGCAAGGGCTGACCGGGAGGCCGCTGTTCCTCTCGATCCCGAGCAGAAGGCGCGCCTGCTCCAGGCCAAGTTGCGCGCCCTCCTCGCGGAGGCGGGCCTCGCCGATTCCGCAGGCGCCACGCTGGAGGCGGTCAGTTTCCCTGGAGGTGCCGCGGCCCGGCACGGCGATCGAGCCTTCGTCCTCCTGGATGCGCCCCGTGGGCGCGGGCTGGGCAAGGCGATCGCCTGGGCCGACCAGCAGGGCGCGAGGGAGGTCCACCTTCTGACCGAGGACGACGCCGGCGTGTTCGCCCGACAGGCTCGATACTTCCGGTTGCCAGCGACGGTGTGGCAGGTTGACGGCCGATCGGTGCAGCCGGCCGAACCCGAGCCCCACCGGCCGCCGGCGGCTCCCCCGGAAGCGGCGCTCGATCTGGTGGGTCTGCTCGCGGCTGAGGGTGTCGACATCGTCATCGAGCACGGCGAGGTGCGCGGTGAGATCCTCGGCCTCGAGATCGCCCGTGTCGTCGTCGACGGTGCCGATGCTCGGATCGAGGTCGGCGTCGGCCGCCACGATCGTGAGGCGTTCGCGCTCGTGCACGGCGACCTGCCCACCGCTGACGCGCTGCGCAGCGTGGTCGACAGCGTGCGCCGGCAGCGCCGAGCCGGTGATCTCGGTCATCCCTTGGCCCGGCTGGCTGCCGAACGGTGGTTGCGGGCCGCGCTGATCACGGAGCCCCATCGGGTGGGCGCCCGTTCCCTCGAGCCGGTGGAGCCCACCATGCCCCGCGAGAGCATCAAGGAGACGGCGGCCGCGGTGGCGGTCGGGGTGGACCTCGACGGGCGCCCGATCGTGGTCGCCTGCTCGGTGGGCATCGACCTCGACCTGGTGCCTGCTGCTGCCGACGCCCGGGCTGCACACGCTCCGGGGGCGCGCCTGCTGCTCGCGCTGCCCGAGCGCGACGCCCATCCGGTGACGAGGCGGCTGGCCGAGGCCCTCCACGAGCCGGCGGAGCTGGTCGAGGTCATCGGCGACTGGCGGGCTTGAGGCCCATCTACCCTGGAATCCATGCACGATCGCCTCGCCGACCTCGAGAAGGAGTACGTCGAGGTCGAGGCGCGCCTCGCGGATCCGGCCGTGCTCGCCGATCAGGTGCGCTACGCGGAGGTGGCCCGTCGCTACAAGGAGCTGGAGGAGATCGTCACCCGCTACCGGCGGCTCCGGGGGCTCCGCAATGATCTCGAGGTAGCGCGCGAGCTGTACACCGAGGCGGATCCCGCCGACCGGGAGCTGCTCCGGGCCGAGATCGACGCGGTTGAGCGCGAGATCGCCGAGCTGGACGAGGCGATCAAGGTGCTGCTGTTGCCCCGCGATCCCAACGACGGCAAGAACGTGATCGTCGAGATCAGGGGAGCGGAAGGGGGAGAAGAGGCCAACCTCTTCGCCCGTGACCTGTTCGAGATGTACCGGGCGTACGCGGCTCGGATGGGGTGGTCCCTGGAGGTGCTCGGATCGAGCCCTTCGGATCTCGGCGGGTTCACGGAGGTCACCTTCCTGCTCCGAGGTCCCGGTGTGTGGAGCCGGATGAAGCACGAGGCCGGCCCCCACCGGGTCCAGCGGGTCCCCGTCACCGAGTCCCAGGGGCGGATCCACACCTCCTCGGCGACCGTGACCGTGATGCCCGAAGCCGACGAGATCGACGTCGAGATCGACCCGAACGATCTCCAGGTCGACGTCTTCCGATCCTCGGGGCCCGGTGGGCAGTCGGTGAACACCACCGACTCGGCGGTTCGCATCACCCACAAGCCCACGGGGATCGTGGTGTCGATGCAGGACGAGAAGAGCCAGTTGCAGAATCGGGCCAAGGCGATGCAGGTCCTGCGGGCGCGGCTCCTGCAGCGGGAGCAGGAACGCCAGCACGCGGAGCTGTCCTCCGCTCGCAGGAGCCAGATCGGCGGTGGCGGCCGGTCCGAGAAGATCCGCACCTACAACTTCAAGGAGAACCGGGTCACCGACCACCGCATCGGCCTGACGCTGTACAAGCTCGACAAGGTGCTCGGAGGCGAGCTCGACGAGATCGTCGATGCGTTGGTCGCCGACGAGCGAAGCCGCCAGCTCCAGGCGGCCGGCTCCGCGGCGTGAACGACCCGCAGCTCGTGCCCTGGCGGGACTTCCTCCGGGAGGCGGAGCAGCGGCTGACCCAGGCCGGCCTCGCCTCGCCGCAGGTCGACGCCCGCCGCATCGTGGAGCGGGCCGGCGGCTTCGAGCCCGCCGAGCTCCTCGGCGCCCTGGACCAGCCTGCCGGCCGGCGAGCCGTGGGGTTCTTCGACCAGATGCTTGAGCGGCGGCTCGCCGGCGAGCCCTTGCAGTACGTCCTCGGTCGGTGGGGCTTCCGGACCCTCGATCTGCTGGTCGACCGGCGGGTGCTCATCCCCCGACCGGAGACCGAGATCGTGGTCGAGCACGCCATCGGTGAGCTCGATCGCCTGGCGGCGGCCAAGCAGGCACCACCGGTCGCGGCGGATCTCGGGACAGGATCGGGCGCGATCGCGCTCTCGCTGGTGGCCGAACGTTCGCAGGTGGAGGTGTGGGCCACCGACGCTTCGGCAGCCGCCCTCGAGGTCGCGGGCGCGAACCTCGCCGGGCTGGGGCAGCCCGCGACCCGGGTGCACCTTGCGGTGGGGGACTGGTTCGACGCCCTGCCCGCGGAGCTGACCGGCACGATCGATCTGGTGGTCAGCAACCCCCCGTACGTAGCGGAGGGGGACGAGCTCCCCGTGGAGGTCGCCGGCTGGGAGCCGCGGGCGGCCCTGGTCGCCGGCCCCACAGGCACCGAGGCGCTCGAGCACCTCCTGCGCGAGGCTCCCCGCTGGCTGGCGCGCCCTGGGGCGATCGTGGTGGAGCTCGCACCCTGGCAAGCCGAGCCGATGCGCCGGCTGGCGGTTGAGCTCGGTTACCTGGACACCCGTGTGGAGCGCGACCTGGCTGGTCGGGAGCGGGTGCTCGTGGCTCGCCTCAGCTCGTGAACGTCAGGCTCTTCACCAGTCGGTCGAAGGACGGGTGGTCCGCGTACACCGACTCCGACTGGATGACGTAGAGCATCGTGCCCTTGAGGACGAGCAGCGCCTTGGCCGTCGCGGGCTCGCCGTTGTGTTTGAGGCCCTTGACGGTGACGACCAGCGCCGGCTGCCCGCGAAAGGTGGTCTCCTGCACGTCCTTCGACAGGGTCCCTCCGAGCGCATCGGCCCAGGATCCGGCGAAGGTCCGGAGTTGCTCCTGCTTCGGGGTGCTGTCGCTGACGGGAACCTGGCTGTAGGAGACACTGAGGGTCGTCTCCGCTCCGATGTCGGTGTGGATGCGATCCATCCGACCGTCGTCGGCAGGGGGGTAGGGCTGGAACCCGTCGATCACCTCACCGGGCAGCATGACCGTGAAGCCGCCGTCGGCGTCGTCGAAGGGCTCCCAACCGTCGTAGTCCTGTCCCCTGAGGGCTGGCACCTGGTCGCGTACCGTGTCGACGACCGCGGCGTCGTCGCCGGTCATGCCGAGCACGACGGCGATCACCCCGATGAGGACCACCCCGCCGAGGCCGATCATCAGCACGGGGCCGAGCCCACGCTTCCTGCCCGCTGTCTGCCGCACGCTGACGCTCCCCGGGAGGGTCGGCATGTCGGTCATGCTGGCGCCACACAACCGGCAGTGGGGGACCTCGTCCTTGTGGGCCGCTCCGCACGAGGGACAGCGGTACTTAGCCATGGAGGAAAACTAGTCGCGGTCCAGGGGCTCGGGGGCCGGACCACCGCGATCCGGAGTGGTTCCCCTACACGGGCTCCACGAGGATCTTGGCGTGCTCGTCGGGGCTGGCGAGGGCCCGGAACGCCTCGGGTACCCCGTCGATGTCCACGTGGCCAGTGATCAGCGGCGCCACGTCGATGGTGCCCTCCGCTATCAGCCGTAGGGTGTCGGCGAACTCGACAGGGTCGTAGCCGAACGCGAACTGGACGTTGAGCTCCTTCACCACGCCTCGCATCGGTCGGATGACGTCGGGTTGCATGCACACCCCCACCACCACGATCTGGCTCTGGCGTGGAGCGGCACGAAGTGCGGTGTCGATCAGGCCCGGCACCCCGACGGCTTCGTAGAGCACGAGCGGCTTGCGCCCGTCGAGACGTCGCCAGGTGTCGATGGGCTCTTCCTCGCGGGGGTCGACTGTGGCGTGCGCCCCCAGGCTCGATGCCAGCTCCCGCCGGCGGGGAGAGAAGTCAGCTGCCACGATGGGCTCCACCCCCTTCAGCCCGAGGGCGGCGATCGTCGCCAGGCCGACCGGGCCGCAACCCAGCACGAGCGCGGCCGTCCCCGGGGCCGAGCGGGAGCCATTCACGGCGTGCATCCCCACGGCCATGGGCTCGGTGAGCGCCGCCGATCGGGGGTCGAGCCCGTTGGGCACCTTCAGCGCGAGAGGGTCGGAGAGCACCATGAGCTCCCCGTAGCCGCCGGGGTAGTCGTTCGAGTAGCCGATGGCATGGAGGCCGGTGGGGTCGAAGGTCACGGGAATCGAGACGACGACGTCACCCACCTGGCAGTTGCCGGTGTTGTCGCCCAGCGCGACCACCTCACCGCAGAACTCGTGGCCCATGACGACGTCACGAGAGGGATCCATCACCTTGGGCGCCGGCATCCCCGCCGGGGCGGCTCCGGTGGCTTCCGAGGCCATCTCGACCATCTCGTCCGCGTGGTCCAACGTGTGGAGGTCCGAGCCGCAGATGCCGCACGCGAGCGTGCGGACGAGTACCTGCCCCGCTCCCGGTTCCGGATCGGCGATCTCATCGACGACCAGCTGGCCCTGGCGCATCACCGCAGCTCGCATGATGACCCCCTTCGTGTCGGGGTCACCGTACCCTCGCCCAGGGCAGCGGAGGGCCGGGTGCTCTAGAGTCGCACCATGTTCGGGAGCAGGAAGAAGGCGGTCGACGGGGTCGCGAAGCTCAAGGGCGTCTCGTTTTTCGACGGCTTCACCGACGAGGAACTCCAGCGGGTGGCGGAGCTGGCCGACGACGTGGAGGCCGAGGCAGGCGCCGTGCTGGTCGACCAGGGGCGGGTCGGGCTGGAGTGCTACGTCATCCTCGAGGGCAGTGCGGGCGTGTACTACGGGGACGAGCACATCGCCACGGTGGGCCCCGGCTCGATGGTGGGGGAGATGGCGCTGGTGGAGCACCGGCCGCGCAACGCCACGGTCGTCGCCGAGACCCCGATGAAGCTGCTGGCGTTCGACACCAAGCACTTCAAGCAACTGCTCGAGGAGATGCCGAAGGCTCACGACCGGGTGATGGAGACGCTCGCGGCGCGCCTGCGTGCCCGTGGCGGGAACTGACCCGCCCCCGGCACTCGATCAGGCCAGTTCCAGGTTCCCGGCGGCGGAGAGCACGGCCTTGGCCCCGACCAGATCCTCGGCGATGAGGGCGTGCATCGCGGCGGGGTCGGTCGTGGCGCCCCAGGCCCGCCGCCCGTCCGCGGTGAGGCAGGCCGCCAGCGCCCGTTCTGGGCGGCCGTCGCGATCGTGCATCACCGTGTAGGTCTCGATCGCCACCTCGCCCTCGTGATCCTCTGCCAGCTCGCGGCTCGGGAGCGCGTCGACCTCGTCCTGGGGTTCGGCGTGACGGAAGCGGCCGGACGGAGGAGGCTCGGTGGAGTAGATGCCGAATGCGTGCTTGGTCACGTAGCCGCCGTTGGCGGTGCACAGCCCGAGCGAACCTGGGTCGTCGCGCAGGACACCGGCCATCGTGGCGATGGCGTGCATGACGTAGTTGTTCCACGGGCCCCCGGCGAAGCTCATCCCGCCCGTCACAGTGAGCTGGCGCCGGAGGCTCAGCCCGAGCTCACGAGCGGCGACCTGCACCGCGGACGGGAAGCAGCTGTAGAGGTCGACGTGGGCCACGTCGTCGATCGTCACGCCCGCCAGGTCGAGGGCCGCACGACCGGCGATGCGGATCGCCGGCGAGGAGTGCAGGTCGGCCCGGTTGGACAGGAACCAATGGTCGTGGGCATCGGCGCCCGCGTGGATGAAGACCCACCGGTCAGGGGCAACCCCGAGCGCTCGGGCTCGCTCCACCGAGCAGAGGATCAGTCCGGCGCCCTGCTCGACGTTGTTGTTCGAGTTCATCAGCTTCGTGTAGGGGAAGCCGATCATGCGGTTGTCAGGGGAGGGGGTGGCGATCTCCTCGGCGGTGTAGGAACGCTGGATCCAGGCATAGGGGTTGTCCGCCGCCACCTCGGAGAAGCGAGCCCACAGCTCGGCGAGCTGGCGCCGGTGCTCCGTGATCGACAGGCCCTGCTCCGCCCGGAGGGCGATGTCGAACATCGGGTACACCTGGACGGGCAGGAAGACCCCTCGCGACAGCTCGACGGGGTGGACCAGGTCGTGGTCGTCGCCGATCTGGATCGGTGGGGGTGTCCCGGGCGATTGGGTCGTCCAGCCGAGGTCAGCACCGGCTTTCTTGGCCTGGGTGCGGGTTCGCCAGGCTTCTCCCCCGGTGAGCAGCACCAGGTCGTTGCGGCCGGACTGGATGTCGAGGGCCGTGCGGTTGACCACCGTCTGCACGTAGTTGCCGCCCATCACCGTGTACTCGGTCGTGCGAGGCGTGGCGCCGATCCGCTGGGCGACCAGCGCGCCCGGATCGAGGTACCGCCACGACAGCTCGTTGATCACCCGGATGGAGTCCGCCCCCGCCAGGATCCCGCCGCGTCCCGCGTCGTGCTCGGCTCGTCGCAGCGCCTCGGCCATGAGATCGACGGGCTCGAGCGCGTCGTCACCACGGTCGACCCGCTGGGTGACCTGGCCCACACCGATCAGCACCGGCAACCGTGGATCCACCGCTCCTCCTCGCCTGGCCATCGCGCTGTCGCTCATCTTGACCGGTCGGTCAAGAGTACCGGTGGCGGGGGCCCTCACTACAATCCGCAGCATCGACGTCCTCGTGGTCTGCACCGGCAACATCTGCCGCTCGCCGATGGCCGAAGCGCTCCTGCGGCACCGTCTCACCGAGCGGGGGGTCGTGGCGCGGGTGTCATCAGCCGGTGTCACGGCGGAGGGCCGGCCGCCGTCGAGTGCCGCGGTGGAGGTGATGGCCGACTTCGGCCTGGCCATCGCCGAGCATCGCAGCAGTCTCCTCAGCCCCGAGCGGGTGGCCGGCGCCGATCTGATCCTGGCCATGGCCCGGGAGCACGTGCGCGAAGCCGTGGTGCTGGTGCCCGACGCGTTCCCGAGGACCTTCACCCTCAAGGAGCTGGTGCGGCTCGGTCGCGAGCGGGGCCCCCGCGGTGAGGGGGAGAGCATGGCGGGCTGGCTCGCCCGCATGCATGAGGGGCGCACGCCCTTGGCGCACCTCGGGTCCTCACCGGATGACGACGTCGCCGATCCCATCGGCCAGCGGATGGCCGTCTACGAGCGAACCGCCGACGAGCTGGCGGAGCTCATCGATTCCCTCGTCGAGCTCGCATGGCACAACGCCCCCGAGCCCGACGCCTCCCGCCTCGCCCCCATCTGACCCAGGAGACCGACATGAGCTGGCCCACCGAACGCGACACGGAGGTGTTCGGGCTGATCGACCGGGAGCTCGAACGCCAGAACACCACCCTGCAGCTGATCGCCTCCGAGAACTTCACGTCGCCGGCGGTGATGGAGGCCACGGGCTCCGTCCTCACGAACAAGTACGCGGAGGGCTACCCGGGCAGGCGCTACTACGGCGGCAACCAGCTCGTCGACGAGGTCGAGGACCTGGCTCGGGAACGGGCCAAGGAGCTGTTCGGCGCGGAGCACGCCAACGTGCAGCCGCACTCCGGTGCCAACGCGAACCTGGCCGTGTACCTGGCTGTGCTGGAGCCCGGCGACAAGGTCATGGGCATGAGCCTCGACCACGGTGGCCACCTCACGCACGGCTCGCCGGTGAACATCAGCGGCCGCTACTACGACTTCGTCTCCTACGGCGTGACTCCCAGCGACGAGCGCCTCGACTACGACCGGGTGCGAGAGCTGGCCAGAGCCGAGCGACCCAAGCTCATCATCGCCGGCGCCACCGCCTACCCGCGGGTCATCGAACCTGCCCCGCTACGGGAGATCGCCGACGAGGTCGGCGCCCTTCTCATGTTCGACGCCGCCCATATCGCGGGGCTCATCGCCGGCGGTGTGCACCCGAACCCGGTCCCGCACGCGGACATCGTCACCTTCACCACCCATAAGACGCTCCGAGGTCCCCGAGGGGGCTGCATCCTGGCGCGAGCCGAGCTCGGGCCGGCCATCGACAAGGCGCTGTTCCCCGGCCTGCAGGGTGGCCCGCTCGAGCATGTCATCGCGGCCAAGGCCGTCGCCTTCCGCGAGGCGATGCACCCGAGCTTCGCCACCTATGCCGCCCAGGTGGTGGCCAACGCCCGAACCCTGGCCGAAGCGCTGGCCCAGGAAGGCTTCCGTCTGGTGTCGGGCGGCACCGACAACCACCTGATGCTCGTCGACCTGCGCCCCTTCGACGGAGAGCTGACCGGCAAGGAGGCGCAGGCGGCCCTCGACCGGGCGGGCATCACCCTCAACAAGAACACGATCCCCGACGATCCGCGCTCGCCGTTCGTCACCAGCGGGGTGCGGATCGGTACCCCCGCGGTCACCACGCAAGGCATGCGGGAGGCTGAGATGGTCACCATCGCCGGCCTCATCGCCCGAGCGCTCCGTCACCGCACCGACGACGGCGAGCTGGCCGCCGTCCGGGAGGACGTGGCCACCCTCTGCTCCAAGTACACCCCCTATCCCCGCTGAGGCGAGTCCGGGCCCGTGCCGTCGTTCGAGGCCTACGTCACGGTCCTGGCCGTCACTGTGGTGATCACCCTGGGCCTGACGCCACTGGTGCGCCGGCTCTCGGTGCGCCTCGGTGCGGTGGTCAAGCCCGACGAGCGCCGAGTGCACGAGAGGCCGACACCGACTCTCGGTGGCGTCGCGATGATGGGCGGGCTGGTCGCGGGGATGGCAGTCGCTTGGCGACTCGATGCCTTCGACGAGGTCTTCGCCGGGAGCACCGAGCCCCTCGGTGTGCTGGTGGCAGGCCTGCTGATCCTCGCCGTCGGGGTGATCGACGATCTGCGCGAGGTCTCGGCTCCCGCCAAGCTCGCCGGCATCGTGGTCTCCGCCAGCGTCCTGGTCATCTCGGGGGTGAGCCTGCTCGTGCTGCGTGTGCCGTTCCAGGGCACCTTCCTGCTCTCGCCGGACTGGAGCTACCTGGTCAGCGTGCTGTGGGTGGTGGGCATGACCAATGCCATCAACCTCATCGACGGGCTCGACGGGTTGGCTGCCGGGATCGTGGCCATCGCGGCGGGCACCTTCTTCCTCTACGCGCTCCAGCTGACGGACGCGGGACTACTGCAGGCGGGGAACGTCGGTCCCCTGCTGGCGGTGATCATCGTGGGCATGTGCCTCGGGTTCCTGCCGTGGAACCGCCACCCGGCCCGCATCTTCATGGGTGATGGTGGCGCCCTGCTGCTGGGCCTGCTGATGGCGGCCTCGACCATGGTGGTGGGGGGCCGCACCGACCAGCCCTTCAGCGGCCAGTCATTCTTCTTCTTCGCCCCGCTGCTCATCCCGCTGCTGATCCTGGGGGTGCCGATCCTCGACACGCTGCTGGCCATCGTGCGGCGGGCTACTCGCCGTACCGGGGTGGCCACGGCAGACAAGGATCACCTCCACCACCGGCTGATGCGGCTGGGGCACGGTCACTGGCGCAGCGTGCTGATCCTCTGGGCTTGGACCGCGCTGCTCTCGGGCTTCGTGCTCTATCCCACGTACTCGGGTCGGGGCGACGGGATCGTCCCCATCGGGATCGCCGCCCTCCTGCTGGCCCTGTCCACCATCCTGCACCCGAGCCTGCGAGGATCGCGACCGGACACCCAGGCCGCCCCGGTCCGGGCCGAGGACCGGGGATTTGCGGAGCAGGGGCACCCCGAATAGTTTGCGAACTGCTTCACAAGCTCCGGATCAGGGTTGTCTGGTGGACGTTTCGCAACGGCGCGAAGTCACGCAGCAGATGTACAAGAGCAGCGGAGGGTTCGAGCTCGCGCTCAGCCCGGTGCTCTTCGCGTTGGTCGGCCTGCTCATCGACCGCTCGCTGGGGATCACCCCGATCCTCACGGTCATCTTCGCTGTCGTCGGGCTCGCGGGTGTGAGCGTGAAGCTCTACTACGGATACAAGATCGAGATGGAACAGCACGAGGCCAGCGCGCCATGGGCCAAGCGTCATGACTGAGGCCCTCACGAGGACGCTTGACGGTCCTGCCCCCGAGGGGCAGCTCGTGCGCGACATGCTGCGCCGGGCCGCGTGGGCTGCCCCGGCGATGATCGTCGCGTTCGGGCTGATCTGGGGCGTACCCGGCGCGCTGTCGACCGGCTACGCGATCGGCCTGGTGTGTGTGAACTTCGTGCTCGCCGCCACCGTCATGGCCTACTCGGCGAGGATCTCGGTGGCCATGATGGGCGTGGCCGCGATGTTCGGCTTCCTGATCCGGCTCGCCATCATCTTCGCCGCCGTCCTGCTCGTGCGCGACGCATGGTGGGTCGAGCTGGTGCCCCTCGGCGTGACCATCATCGTCACCCATCTCGGCCTGCTGTTCTGGGAGATGAAGTACGTCTCCGCCTCGCTCGCCTTCCCGGGCCTCAAGCCCAAGACCCAGGAGTACACCCCAACGTGATCTTCGGTCTCGAGTTCCCCGAGTTCAAGACGATCGTCGAGTGGCCGAGCGCCTTCGGCGAGGGCACGTGGTACGGCTTCAACAAGATCGCGCTCATCAACGTGATCGCGGTGGTGGCCACCGCCCTGCTCTTCTTCATGGCACGCAAGGGGGAGCTGGTACCCCGCGGCGCACAGAATCTCGCCGAATCGGCTGTCGGGTTCCTCAAGGACGGCATCATCATGCAGACCATCGGTCCCGACGGCATGCGGTACCTGCCGTACCTGGCGAGCCTGTTCTTCTTCATCCTGATCGGGAACCTGTTCGAGATCATCCCCTTCTTCCACATGCCGGCGAACGCCCGCATGGCCAACCCCGCCCTGCTGGCGATGATCACCTGGGTCTTCTTCATCGCCGTGGGGTTCAAGCACCAGGGACCCATCAAGTACCTCAAGAGCGCCCTCTTCCCGCCCGGCGTACCGGCGGCGCTCTATCTGCTGGTGACCCCGATCGAGTTCATCTCCACCTTCATCGTTCGACCGTTCTCCCTGGCGGTCCGACTCTTCGCCAACATGCTCGCCGGCCACATCCTGCTGGTCACCTTCAGCGTGCTCTGCATCACTCTCTGGGTGCTCGGCCCGCTGCTCGCGGTGTTGCCCGCGTCGTACTTCATGCTCGTCGCGCTCACCGGGTTCGAGCTGATGGTGGCATTCCTGCAGGCCTACATCTTCACGATCCTGGCGGCCGTCTACATCGGCGGCGCCATGCATCCTGACCACTGAGATCTCCAACTCACCACACGAGGAGAAACACACGACAATGAGCACCCTGTCCACGCTCGGCATCATCGCCCAGGAGGCGGCGCAGACCGCCGCCGACGTCAAGGCCGCGGCGGCCGCCCAGAGCGCCGGTTACGCGTACGGCCTCGCGGCCATCGGTCCGGGCATCGGCATCGGCTACCTGGTCGGGCAGTCCGTCCAGGCCATGGCCCGCCAGCCGGAGGCGGCCGGCATGGTCCGCACCACGATGTTCCTCGGCATCGCCTTCACCGAGGCGCTGGCCCTCATCGGTTTCGTGGTGTTCATCCTCCTCAAGTTCGTCTGATCACCGACCAAAGGAGCATCACGTGGTCGTCGCCACGGCCCTCCGGGTCGCCTCCGAAATCTCTCAGGCGATCCAGGAGGATGAATCCTCCAACCCGATCCTCCCGGTCTCCAACGAGCTGTTCTGGGGCGCCCTCACCTTCGCGGTGCTGTGGATCCTCATGAAGTTCGTCCTGCTACCTCCGGTCCTGCGGGGCATGGAACGCCGGGAAGAGAAGGCTCGGGCTGACCTCGCCGCAGCCGAGCAGGCGAGGGAGGCTGCCGCGGCCAAGCTCGCGGAGTACCAGGCGAGCCTGGCCAGCGCGAAGGCCGAGGCGGTGCGCATCCTCGAGGATGCCCGGGCCCAGGCCGAGGCGAAGCGCAAGGCGGTGATGGCCGAGGCCGAGGCCGATGCGGCGGCGGTGCGGGCCCAGGCCGCGCAGGAGGTGGCCGCCGCCAAGGCCGCGGCCCGAGCCGAACTTCGCGAGAGCCTGGCCGACATCGTCGTCGCGGCAGCCGGCGCGGTGGTGGAGAAGCCGCTCGACCGCCAGGCACAGCTGCAGATCATCGAGGATTACGTGAACCGCGCCGGTTCGCAGAACTGAGCACGAAAGCAGGACACGACATGGTCAACCTCCTGGTTCTCGCAGCGGAAGGCGGCGGGCACGCGGGGAACGGCTTCATCCTCCCCCACGACTTCAATGAGGTGATCTGGGGCTCATCCGCGTTCATCGTGGTCGCGGCCCTGCTCATCTGGAAGGGTGGTCCCGCGATCCGCAACCTCTGGAACGGGCGCATCGAGCGGCTGAGTAACGAGCTCTCCGAGGCCGCCACCGCCCGTATGGAGGCCGAAGCCGCGCTGGCCGATGTCGAGGGCCGGATCGCCAACGCCGATCAGGAACGGGCACGGATCCGCTCCGAGGCTCATCAGACCGCGGCTGCCCTCGCCGAGCAGATCGCGGCGCGGGCCGAAGCGGACGCCGCCGAGCTGCGGGCACGAGTGGCCGCGGACGCCGAGGCCTCGAAGGCCCAGGCCGCCGCGGATCTCAAGGCGGAGCTCGCCGAGCTGGTCGTGGGAGCGGCTGAGGCGGTGGTGGCCCGGAACCTCGACGGCCAGACCCAGGCCGAGCTCGTCGAGCGTTACATCACCAGCCTGCGGTCGTCGGGGGTGAGCGCCCGATGAGCGATCGAACCGCCCTGTACGCCGAGGCGTTCCTGGATGTCCTGGCCGCCGAGGGAAACGTCAACGAGGTCCAGGACGAGCTCTTCCGCTTCGCCCGGGTGGTCGAGGGCAACGACGATCTCCGTCAAGCGCTCGGCGACCCGCACCTCCCGGTAGAGAAGCGCCAGCAGATCGTCGAGGACCTTCTCGGTGGAAAGGCCAGCCCCACCACCATCGCGCTGGTGTCGCTCGTGGTGGGCACCGGGCGCATCCGTGAGCTCTCCGACATCGTCGACCACCTGCTCGCCCGCACCGCAGCATCGGGCAACAAGTCGGTGGCGGAGGTGCGCTCCGCGGTGGAGCTCACCGATGACCAGAAGAAGCGGCTGGCCGAGTCCATCAAGGAAGCCACGGGACGGGATGTGGACATCGTCGTGATCGTCGACCCCAACGTCCTGGGGGGCATCGTGACCCAGATCGGCGACACCGTCATCGACGGCTCTGTCCGGTCCCGTCTCAGCAAGCTGCGCGAGTCGTTCTGAGGAGAACGCCAATGGCTGAACTCACCATCAACACCGCCGATATCACGGCCGCTCTGCAGAAGAACCTGGCGGGCTTCCAACCGGAGCTCGAGACCAAGCAGGTCGGCCGGGTGCTGGAGGTCGGGGACGGCATCGCGCGGGTCTCGGGCTTGCCTGACGCTGCCGTGAACGAGCTGCTCGAGTTCGAGGGCGGCACGGTTGGACTGGCCCTGAACCTCGACGAGGACTCCATCGGTGCGGTGGTTCTCGGTGACGCCGAGCGGGCCGCGGCCATCGAGGAGGGTTCCGCGGTCCGGGCCACGGGCAACATCCTCCAGGTGCCCGTGGGCGACGCGCTGCTGGGGCGGGTGGTCAACGCACTGGGCGAGCCGATCGACGGTCGGGGCCCCATCACCGGTGCATCGATGCGCCGGATGGAGATCCAGGCGCCCGGCATCACCGGCCGCAAACCCGTGCACGAGCCGCTCCAGACCGGCATCAAGTCGATCGACGCCATGACCCCGATCGGCCGCGGTCAGCGCGAGCTGGTCATCGGCGACCGCAAGACCGGCAAGACGACCGTCTGCATCGACACGATCCTGAACCAGAAGGGTCAGGGCGTGAAGTGCATCTACGTCGCCATCGGGCAGAAGAGCTCGACCGTCGCCCAGACCGTGAACACCCTGCGCGAGCACGGCGCGCTCGACTACACGGTGGTGGTGGTCGCACCCGCGTCCGATCCCGCGCCGTTCAAGTATCTCGCCCCCTATGCCGGTTGCGCGATGGGCCAGCACTGGATGGACAACGGCGAGCACGCGCTCATCGTCTACGACGACCTGTCCAAGCAGGCCGAGGCCTACCGGCAGCTCTCACTCCTCCTGCGACGCCCGCCCGGCCGTGAGGCCTATCCCGGGGACGTCTTCTACCTGCACAGCCGGTTGCTGGAGCGGGCGGCCAAGCTCTCCGACGAACTCGGTGCGGGGTCGCTCACGGCGCTGCCGGTGATCGAGACCAAGGCCGGCGACGTGTCGGCGTACATCCCCACCAACGTGATCTCCATCACCGACGGCCAGGTCTACCTCCAGGAGGACCTCTTCAAGTCGGGTGTTCGCCCTGCGGTCGACGTGGGCATCTCGGTGTCCCGGGTGGGTGGTGCCGCGCAGATCAAGGCGATGAAGAAGGTCTCCGGCACGCTCAAGCTGGACCTGGCGCAGTTCCGGGAGCTGGAGGCCTTCGCCACCTTCGGCTCCGAGCTCGACAAGGTCTCCGCCGCTCAGCTCGAGCGCGGCTACCGGCTCACCGAACTGCTCAAGCAGGGTCTCAACTCGCCCATGCCCGTGGAGGAGCAGGTGGTGGTGATCTTCGCCGGCACCGGTGGCTACCTCGACGACATCCCCGTGGCGGACGTCAAGCGCTTCGAGAACGACCTGCTCGACTACATGCGTGGTCGCCACCCGGAGATCCTCCAGACCATCCGCGAGACGGGCGACCTCCCCGAGGGCGATGCACTCGCCGATGCAGTCGCCGCGTTCAAGGATGAGTTCGTGCCCTCCGAGACCGTGGGAGAGCAGCCCGCGGGCGAGGAGGTCGGTGACGCCGAGCTGCGGCGGGCGGGCGGCCGGGCCGAGGCCACCCTGCCCGAAGACGAGATCCATCGCGCCGAGGAAGAGGGCTAGCCCATGGCGGGAGGCCAGGAGCGCATCCTTCGCCGGCGCATCCGCAGCGTCGAGTCCACCAAGAAGATCACCCGCGCCATGGAGCTGATCGCGGCCACCCGGGTCGTCAAGGCCCAGGAGCGGGCCGCCGCGGCCCGCCCGTACGCGGAGCAGATCACCGCGGTCATCCTCGACCTGGTGAAGGCCGGTGCCGCGAAGGACAGCCCGCTCCTGCGAACCCATCCCGAGGCGAACAAGGCCGCCATCGTGGTCATCACCAGCGACCGGGGCCTGTGCGGCGCGTACAACAACACGATCATTCGCATGGCCGAACGCGAGGTGCAGGCCTACCGCGCCGAGGGGCTCGACTACGAGCTGGTGTGCGTCGGCAACAAGGCCATCAGCTACTTCACGTTCCGCAACTACCGCATCGCGGCCCGTTTCACCGGGGTCACCGACCAGCCCACCTACGATCAAGCCCGCGAGATCGCGGGGGCGATCCGGGGTCCGTTCGAGAACGGGGAGCTGCAGTCGGTGGACCTCGCCTACTGGCGGTTCGCGTCGGCAGGCTCGCAGGAGGCCGTCATCCGGCGG
Source organism: Rhabdothermincola sp. (assembly GCF_036846205.1). NCBI lineage: Bacteria > Bacillati > Actinomycetota > Acidimicrobiia > Acidimicrobiales > Iamiaceae > Rhabdothermincola > Rhabdothermincola sp. Next base: position 30,165 of record NZ_DAIUCK010000016.1, read on the forward strand.
TTCCTGCCGCTCCAGGTCGAGGAGGACGGCAACGGCGCCCCGGGGCCGAGCGCGGATCTGGAGTACGAGCCGTCGCCGACGGTGATCCTCGGCGAGCTCCTTCCTCGCTACGTCGAGGCTCGCATCTACTCGGCGCTGCTCGACGCATCGGCTTCTGAGCACGCCGCTCGCCAGCGAGCCATGAAGTCGGCGACCGACAACGCGGAGGAGCTCAAGATCACCCTCACCCGGATCATGAACCGGGCGCGCCAGGATGCCATCACCACCGAGATCATGGAGATCGTGGGTGGTGCGGAGGCCCTCAAGAAGGGCAAGGGCGAAAAGGAAGACATCCTCGTCGATCATCTGATGCCCGAGCACCTCTTCGACCAGCACCTCGATCGTCTCGACACGACCCGATCGCTCCACTGACGCCAGACCGCTCGCACGCAGCACAGGAGACCAATCACCGATGACCGTCACCGACAACCAGCCGAGCACGGGACAGCAGCTGAAGGATGGCCGAGTGGTGGCCATCGCCGGTCCGGTGGTCGACGTCGAGTTCCCTCGCGGCGCCCTCCCGGAGATCAACACCGCGCTCGAGATGACCGTCACCATCGACGGCAAAGACGTCACCGTGGTGTCCGAAGTCGCCCAGCAGATCGGTGACAGCCGGGTGCGGGTGGTGTGCATGAAGCCCACCGACGGCCTCAAGCGCGGTACGCCGGTGCGCAACACCGGGCGGGGTATCTCGGTGCCGGTGGGCGACGCGGTGCTCGGTCACGTCTTCAACGTCATCGGCGAGCCGCTCGACACCCCGGAGCTGGAGGGCATCTCGGAGCGCTGGGAGATTCACCGTGAACCGCCGCCCTTTGATGCGCTCGAGCCCAAGGCCCAGATGTTCCCGACGGGCATCAAAGTCATCGATCTGCTCACGCCGTACCTCGCCGGTGGCAAGATCGGCCTCTTCGGTGGCGCTGGGGTGGGCAAGACGGTGCTCATCCAGGAGATGATCAACCGGGTGGCGACCGAGCACGGCGGCGTGTCGGTGTTCGCCGGCGTGGGAGAGCGGACCCGTGAGGGCACCGATCTCTGGCTCGAGATGCAGGAATCGGGTGTGATCGAGAAGGCCGCCCTGGTCTACGGGCAGATGGACGAGCCCCCGGGCGTGCGCCTGCGGGTCGCGCTGTCTGCGCTGACCATGGCCGAGTACTTCCGTGACGTCCAGGGCCAGGACGTGCTGCTGTTCGTCGACAACATCTTCCGCTTCGTGCAGGCTGGCTCGGAGGTGTCGACCCTGCTCGGGCGCATGCCGTCCGCCGTGGGGTACCAGCCCACGCTCGCGGACGAGATGGGCGAGCTGCAGGAGCGCATCACCTCGACCCGAGGCCGGTCCATCACCTCCCTCCAAGCCGTGTACGTGCCGGCCGACGACTACACCGACCCGGCGCCGTTCACGACGTTCACCCACCTCGATGCCACCACCGAGCTGTCACGCCAGATCGCGTCGCTCGGCATCTACCCGGCCGTGGATCCGCTGGCCTCGACGTCGACCATCCTGGCACCAGAGGTAGTGGGCGAGCGCCACTACAACGTGGCCCGGCGGGTCCAGGAGGTCCTCCAGCGGTACAAGGAGCTTCAGGACATCATCGCCATCCTCGGCCTCGACGAGCTCTCCGAGGAGGACCGCATCACCGTCGACCGGGCCCGTAAGGTGCAGCGGTTCCTCTCCCAGCCGTTCAACGTGGGCGAGGTGTTCACTGGTCTCAAGGGGGTGACAGTGCCCGTCGAGGACACGGTCGAGTCCTTCGAGCAGCTGGTCAACGGTGACCTCGACGATCTGCCGGAGCAGGCCTTCCTCAACGTCGGTGACGCGGACTCAGCCCGGGCCAAGGCACGCGAGCTCGAGAAGAACGCCTGATGCCGCTGCACGTCGAGCTCGTCTCGCCGGAGCGCACGCTGCTCTCGGCGGAAGCCACGATGGTGCAGGCGCGCACCATCGGCGGGGGTGATATCGCCTTCCTGCCGGGTCACGCCCCCTTCATCGGTGCTCTCGCGATCCACCCCGTGTCGATCCGCCTGACGGACGGTCGCGAAGAGATCGCCGCCGTGCACGGCGGGTTCATCGAGGTGTCGAACGACCAGGTGAAGATCCTCTCCGACATGGCCGAGCTGAGCAGCCAGATCGATGTGGAACGAGCCCGGCGGGCCCAGGAGCGAGCGGAGGAGGCCATCCGTCGCGGCGACGACGTCACCGCTCAGGCGGCACTGCAACGAGCCCATGCCCGCCTGGCGGCATCCGGCCGCCCCGTGGCCTGAGAGTCGTCAGTCCTCGACAGTGATGCTGTCGAGGTCGCCGGCGGGGCGGGGGTAGGACATACCCAGCGACTCGAGGGCCTCGATCAACACGGTCGAGACCACGAGGTTGCGGTACGGCTTGTGGTCCGCGGGCACGATGTACCACGGCGCCTGCTCGGTGCTGGTGCGGCTGATGGCCTCCGCGTAGGCGAGCTGGTAGTCGTCCCAGAGCTTGCGTTCCTCGAGGTCCCCGTGCTGGAACTTCCACTGCTTGCGGGGGTTGCGGAGCCGCTCTTCCAGCCGCCGGCGCTGCTCCTGGCGTGAGATGTGCAGGAAGAACTTCCGGATGATCGTGCCCTCGTCGGCGAGCATCCGTTCGAAGTCAGCGATGTGCCCGTAGCGACGCCGCCACACCTCCTCCGGCACGAGCCGGTGGACCCGCGGCACCAGCACGTCCTCGTAGTGGCTGCGGTTGAAGATGGTGAGCCGGCCGGCTTCGGGCACCCGCTGGTGTACCCGCCACAGGTAGTCGTGAGCGGCCTCGGCATCGTTCGGGCGCTTGAAGTTGATCGCAGTGACGCCGAGCGGGTTGATGGTCCGGAACACGTGCTTGATCGTGCTGTCCTTGCCGGAGGTGTCCATGCCCTGGAGCACGACCAGCACCTTGTGCTGCCGGCCGGCAGCGAGCAGGTTCTGCAGATCGGCGAGCTTCTCGTTCAGCTCGGCCAACTGCCTGGTCGCGTCGTTCTTGTGACTCCCCGAATGCTCGTGGTCGGAGGTCGGCCAGTTCGCGAGGTCGACCACCGTGCCGGCGGGAACCCGGTACCGCTCGACATCCAGACGGGGAGTGCCCACGTTCCCTCCTCGAACGCGCCAGCAGGTCGCGCCGAGTCTGGCCCACGAGCGGTCAACTGCGCAGCCAGACCTGCCACAGCGGGTGGCTACCGCCGAGCAGCTCGATGCCCTTCTGGCCGCCCGGCAGGCGGTAGTTCACCACGTTCACCAGCCGGTTGTTGGCCACGATGGAGATCTGCGCATGGTAGAGCCAGATGTAGGGGAGATCCTCGGCGAGGTACCGCTGCACCTGCTGGTAGAGCTCCTTCTCACGAGCCGGGTCGGTGGTCTCCCGGGCCTCGTCGAGCGCCGCACCGATCCGCTCGTCGCGGTTGCGGGCGAAGTTCAGCGCGATCTCGGGGATCGGCTTGGCGGTGTTCGGGTGCCACCAGACGGAGTCGCCGAGCGGGTGCGGCGAGTCGAACTGCCGCCAGATCGTCGCCTGGTAGTTGCCCGTGGCGACGTTCGTGATCAGCTGCGCCTGCTCGATCGGTTCGATCTGCACGTCGATGCCCGCCTGCTCCCATTGGCTCTCCAGGAGCTGGAGGGCGCTCAGGGAGGAGGCGTCCCCACCGCCGAGGATCTTGAACGAGAAGCGGCCGCCGTGGCGTGCCTTGACCTCCTGGACCGCCTTCTTCGCTGACGGGAGGTCGTAGCCGGGGTAGTCGGTCTCGGTGTACCACGGGGAGCTGGGTGAGAAGGGGCCGCGGGCGACCTCGTAGAAGCCGTCGTGGAGGGTGTTCACGAAGGCCTGTGCGTCGGTCGCGAGGGCCAGAGCCCGGCGGGCCTCCAGGTCGTCGAACGGCGGAGCCATGGTGTTGAGCTGGATGAACACCTCGGCCGTCTCACCGCTGACGTCGTTGAAGACCTGGAACGTGCCCTGCTCGCCCAGCTCCGCAAAATGCTCGAGCTGGCGAGCGGTGGCGGCCTGCATGATGTCGATGTTGCCGGCTTCGAGGCTCGCAGCTCGCGAATCGTTGTCGGAGAGCGGGCGGAACTCGATGCGGTCCAGGTAGGGGTAGCGGGTGCCGGAAGGGTCCACCCGCCAGTAGTCCGGGTTCCGCTCCACGATCAGCCGCGCGTCGGGCACCCACTCCTTGAACACGAAGGCACCGGTGCCGACCGGGTCGGTCTTCGACCCGCTGCGAAGCCAGTCCGGGTCGGCGACCACCCCGATCTGGGTGGTGAGGGCGTAGGGGTAGTTCACCCACGGTCGCTTCATCCGCACCAGCACGTCGAGCGGGCCGAGGACCTCGAACGACTCGATCGGCTCGAACGGCGCGGAGGTGAGCACCGAGGACTTGAGGAAGTCGAAGTTCTCTTTGACCAGGGCCGCGTCGACCGTTCTGCCGTTGTGCAGCCTGACACCGGGGCGCAGGCGGATGGTCCATTCCGTGTAGGTGTCATTCGGAACGAGTGCCTCGGCGAGATCAGGCTGCGCGTGGCCGTCCGCGTCGTAGGCGGCGAGGGTGTCGAAGAAGGTCCGAGCCACCTGGAGCCCTGCCGGGCCCCACTTGCTGTTCGACGGGTTCCACCCGTCGGACTCGGCTTCGATGCCGTAAATGATCTGTCCTCCGGAGAGGGCCGCGCCGTTGTCCTCGATGACGCCGGTGTTCTGGAGCTGTTCGGTCCGAGGCTTCCCGCCCTCTGACCCGCAGGCCGCCGCGACCAGGGCAACGGCGATCAACACGACCATGACGATCGGGCTGGGGCGGGTCGGGCCAGCGTCGTTCATCCTTCTCCCACTGATGACGGTGCCGGATTCGCTCCACGCTAGGGGTCTGCCTGACGTCCTGCCAGGTCGCGTGTCGGGCGTCGCCGTCTCCCGATCCCTAGGCTCGCGGATCGTGGAGTTGGTCGAGGTGGCACCCCACGTGCATGCCTGCTTGCAGCCCGACGAAGGACTCGGCTACAGCAACAGCGGATTCGTCGACCGGGGCGGCGGGCTCGTGGTCGACACCTTCTGGGATCTGCCCCGCACCCGCAGGCTCGTTGCGCTCTACGGCTCGATCGATCCGCGCCCGCCGCGTCGGCTGGTCAACACCCATCACAACGGCGACCACTGCTGGGGCAACCAGCTCCTCGCGGAGCTTGGCACCGAGATCATCGGGCACCGGCTGTGCGCGGCTTGGATGGCCCGAGACGTTCGACCGGAGACGTTCGTCTCGCTTTGCGACGCGGACGACGCCAGCCTCGGCCCGATGGCCGAGTTCGTTCGCGCCTTGCGACGGTTCGACTTCCGGGGGATCGAGCCAACCCCGCCCACGACGATCATCGACCGCGACACCGATCTCGACCTTGGCGACACCATGGCCCGGCTCCTCTACGTGGGGCCGGCGCACACCGCGGGAGATGTGGTTGTGCACCTTCCCGAGGAAGGGGTGGTCTTCACCGGCGACATCCTGTTCAACTGCTGTACCCCGATCGGCTGGGAGGGCACGTTCGCCGGCTGGATCACCGCGCTGGAGCGTCTGGAGGCGCTCGACCCTGCCGTGGTGGTGCCCGGGCACGGACCGCTGGGGGACGTGACCTCGCTCCGCCAGCAGCGGGAGTACCTGACCTACGTCCACGGCGAGGCCCGGCGCTTCTTCGACCAGGGCCTGCCACCGCTGGAGGCAGCCAAGCGCATCGAGCTCGGCCCCTACCTCGGGTGGACCGAACCGGAGCGGCTCGCGTTCCAGGTCGATCGTGCCTACCGCGAGCTGCGTGGTGAGCCGTGGGATACCCCGGTCGACGCGGGTCGGGTCTTCGCGGAGATGGCCACGCTACGCGAGCACCTGGCGGCGCGCTCGCCTTGACGGCCCGGCTGGTGGTCCGGGAGGCCGGTCAGCCGCCGGTGCCGGTCTCGATCGCCGGGGCCGTGGTGACCGTCGGGGGAGGCTCGAGTGTCGTGGTCGTGGTGGCCTCGATGGTGGTCACGGTGGTCGACGGCGGAGGGATCGTGCTGGCCGGCGTGGTGGTCGACGGCACGGTGGTCGTGCCACCCGCCGAGGCGGTCGTGGTCGGCGTGGGTCGGGTCACCCGCCGGCGCTGCTCGAAGGTCGGTGGGGGTCCACCGGTGTAGTTCGGGGCGTTGGCCAGGTCGATCGACGACGCCTCCGCTGGCCGCGGCGGCCGTTGCGGGAAGCGGTCGTTCAGCCATCGGAGCACCTCCGATGCAGCCTGCTCGCCCAGCCTGCTCAGCCGTTTGCCGCCACTCGAGTCGAACCCGTGACTACCGCCCTCGATCACGACGGTGGTCGCCTGCTGCCCAGCGGAGCGGAGCCGTTCGGCGAACTCGTTCTGGTGCTCGATGATGAGGTTCCAGTCCCGGTCGCCGGTGATGAACAGCGCCGGGCCTCGGGCCGCGCTCGCGCTGGCCATCGCGTCGGCATGATCCCAGCGGTCTCGCACCTGGGGATCCTTGCTGTCGTCGGGACCGCCGTAGTACTGGGTCGAGTACTGCATCGAGCCGTCGTAGGTGTGGTAGAAGCCGATGAACCCGTTCACCTCGTCGGAGATGCCGGGCCACAGCTCCGGCCCCTGGAAGTACGGGTCATCCGGGTGGGTGTAGGCGACCGATCCCAGGCGGGCCCCGGCCGACATGCCCTGCACGACGATGCGCTCGCGGCGGATACCGGTCGCGTTCGCGGTCCCTCGTAGGTACTGCACCGCAGCCTTGATGTTCTGCTCCGGGCGGGGGAACACCGGGCGTTCGCCGCCGGGGGTGAAGAGGTGGTAGGCGGGCATGAGCACCACGTAGCCCTCGGCGAGCAGGCGGCTGGCCCAGGGGCGCATGCCGGTCGGCCCACCGCTCACGCCGCTGCCTCCGTGGACGATCATCACCGCCACGTCGCGCTGGTCCTTCTCGGGTCGGCACAGTTCGCCCTGGAAGGCCTGCACCGCGGAGGGCGGGGTGTAGGTGACCTGCCTGCACGCCCCGGGAGCCACGCCGGGATCGGGGAGCGGGTCGAGACCCTGGTCGGGCGGCGCGTCAGCGCTGCTCGCCGCGGCCTGCTCCCCGGTCGCGCCGCCCGAGGCTCCACCCCCTCCCGCGGCCTCGCTACAGGCCGCGAGGAGCAGGCTCAACGACGCCACGAGCACGGCCAGCCGGAGCGAGAGCGAGCTGCGGTTCGGGGGGACGGTGGGCACAGCGCTCACCATTCTCGCGTGCCAGCGAGCTCGGTCGGTCTCATGTCCGCTACTCCGGCAGTCCCGGGGCGCGGCGGTCGCGGGTGAGGCCCGCCACCCGCTGGGCGAGCGCCTGCCGGTCGATCTTCTGCATGGCGGTGAGTGGCAGCTCCTCCACGATCTGGATCGCCTCGGGCAGCTTGTAGCTGGCGAGCTGCCGTTCAGCGAAGGCCTGCAGCTCCCGGAGGGTGGGTG
>NZ_DAIUCK010000017.1:0-5598 GCF_036846205.1 Rhabdothermincola sp.
ATCGTGCCCACGTTCGCATGCGGCTTCGTCCGCTCGAACTTCTCTCGTGCCATGATGGTGCTCTCCTGAACGTCGTTGTCGGATGGGGTGGTGGCGGCGGTCGGACTCGAACCGACGACCCCTCGATTATGAGCCGAGTGCTCTCACCTGCTGAGCTACGCCGCCACTGGTCGGCGCCGGACGGCCCGTGACCAGGGCCGAGCGACCAGCCAGCGAGCCCCCTGTCAGAATCGAACTGACGACCTTTTCCTTACCATGGAAACGCTCTGCCGACTGAGCTAAGGGGGCGAGTCGCCACCGGAGCCCTGGCACGAGGCGCCAGGGGCACCGGCAACGGGCGGGCCATCTTGCCACGGGAGACCGCCGAGACCCAACCCGGGGCCCCGGCCGGGCCCGGTCCGGTCTCCCACCGGCCCCTGCCCGCCCGGCCCGCTGCCTCGCCGAGGAGCCACCCGTGCCCGCTCTGGGGTGCCGGACCCGGGCCGGATGACCCAGGCCCCTGAGCCTTTTGACTCAAGTCCTCGGCGGGGTGCGTCGATCCAGAGAAGGTGCACATCGAACGGCTGACCATCGAGGCCGGGGACAACACGTTCTCCCTGGACCTCCACCCGTCCTTCACCGTCATCGCCGGCGTGGGGCCGGCCGAGCGCCGCGGCCTGGTGGGCGAGATGCTCGGCGCCCTCGGGAGCGGCCGGGCGGGGGTCCACCTCGAACTGCGGGCCGACTCCGGCACCCGGTACGGGTTGCTGCGCCCGATCGACGGCCCGGCCCGGGTCATCAGCCTCGCGAGGGGCATCGACGTGACGGACTCCTTCCGCACCGAGGACGGTCAGGTCGACCTGCTCGCCCGATCGGGATTGAGCGGACGTTCGGCCAAGAAGCTGCTGCGCCTGACCGAGAACGATCTCACCACCCGCTCACAGTTCGAGCAGAACATCCTGACGCTGGCCCACGTCGACCAGGGTCGGCTCTGGGACGTCGCCCGCAAGGTGACCGAACGGGAGCAGGAGGTGGCAGAAGCGGCGGCCGCGATCGGCTCGGACCCCGAGGACGCACCGATCATCCAGGAGATCGAACGCCGCCATGCCGCGTTCGAAGAGGCGGAGGAGGCACACGACCGGGTGCGGCGGATCTCCCTGCTCGTGGGAGCAAACGCCGCGGTCGCGATCGTGCCCCTCGCCGGCATCTTCGGGCTGGCCGGGGCGGCCCCCGCGCTGGCCATCGCCTTGGCGATGACGGTGTACTCGGCGGTGTACTGGCGGCGCATGGAAGCTGCCCGCCGCCATGAGCAGGAAGCGCTCGACGCGGCAGGGGCGCAGTCCTACCTGACGTTCCAGATCAACAAGGTCAACGGCCTCCTGGCCGACGATCACCAGCGACGCCAGCTGATGCGGGCCGCCGAGTACCACCGGTCCGCCCTGACCGAATGGCAGCTACTGGCAGGCGACATCCCCGTCGACTGGGCACTTGATCACCGGGCCGAGATCCGCGAGGCCGCGAACCGGCTGCGGAGCACGGTCGAGGTACGCAATCCGATGGCGGTTCGTCTCTCCCCCGAGGAGGAGACCGCGGCCGATCTGGCCCATGCCCTGCTGCACCGGCTCAACCATCTCCGGACGCTGGGCGGGGGTGAGAGCTACCCGCTCTTCCTCGACGAGCCGTTCCCGCAGGTCGAGGACTCCGTGAAGGGCGAGCTCCTGGAGCTGCTCATGAAGGCGTCGCGCCATCAGCAGGTGATCTTCCTCACCGAGGACGAGCACGTCGCGAGCTGGGCCCGCCTCGAGGCGATGACCGGGGGACTGTCGATCATCGAGCCGAGCCGCGATGAGCAGCCCGCTGGTGGTGACGAGCCGCGGTCGTCGAAACACGTCGCGGCCTGACCATCGCCGCCGGTAGCGTCTGGGAGGTGGAGATCCGCCTCGCCGAACCCGCTGACGCCGAGGCCATCCGCCGTATCTACAACCACGAAGTGACCTCCTCGACGGTCACCTTCGATCTCGTGCCCCGCACGCTCGACGAGCAGCTCGAGTGGCTCGAAGCCCGATCGGGCGCGCACGCCGTGCTGGTAGCCGACGACGACGGCGAGGTGGTCGGGTTCGCGTCCCTCTCGCCCTACCGTGACCGACCGGCCTACAGCACCACGGTGGAGGACTCCGTCTACGTGGCGACCCAGGCCCGTGGCAGGGGGGTGGGGCGGATGCTCCTCGAGGAGTTGGTGAAGCTGGCCACGCAGCACGGCTTCCACACGATCATGGCCCGCATCGTCGGCGGCCACGAAGCGTCCATCGCGCTTCACCGGTCGGTGGGGTTCGAGGTCGTCGGGACCGAGCGCGAGGTGGGCCGGAAGTTCGGTCGTTGGCTCGACGTGGTGGTCATGCAGCGGCTCCTGTAGCCGCTGGTCCGCGGGCCGCCGGGCCACCGGGCCACTGGGCCACCGGGCCACCGGGCCGGAATTCCGCGGCGAAGGTGGGAGGCGGTATCGTCAGACGTCCTGGGTCGGTGCCCGAGCGGCCAAAGGGAACGGGCTGTAAACCCGTCGGCTCTGCCTACGGTGGTTCGAATCCACCCCGGCCCACTTCACGTCTCCGCCACATCCTCGGAACACCTCCTGGTCCGGTGGCCGGTTCGGGTGGGCGAGCAGGGTTGGCTAGCGTTTCGGGCATGCCGAGCTTCGATGTCGTCTCCCAGGTCGACGCGCAGGAGGTCCGCAACGCCGTCGACCAGGCCGCACGGGAAGTGGGCACCCGCTTCGACTTCAAGGGCACCGACTCCTCCATCGAGCTCAACGGGCTGGAGATCGTCATGAGGTCCGTCACCGAGGACCGGCTGAACGCGCTGCGCCAGGTGCTGGAGGAGAAGCTGGTCAGGCGCAAGGTCTCGCTGAAGGCGCTGTCCTACGGCAAGGTGGAGGACGCGGCGGGGGGAACGGTCCGGCAGGTCGCCACCCTCACGGCCGGCATCTCGTCCGACAAGGCCAAACAGATCAACACGTTCATCAAGAACCTGGGCCTGAAGGGCATCCAGTCCCAGACCCAGGGGGACCAGATCCGGGTCACCGGCAAGAAGCGGGATGACCTCCAGAGCGTGATCGCATCCCTGCGCGAGGCAGACCTCGGCATCCCGCTGCAGTTCGAGAACTTCCGCGACTAGCGCCGAGCCGCATCCCACTCCTCAGTCGTAGTAACCGGAGTGGATGTAGATGCAAGGGACGCCCTCCTCGTGGAACATGTGGACGTTGCGCCGGTCGTCCTCGAACGCGAGCCGGAGGTCGAACCCGTACCGTCGCAGCTCACCAACGCTACGCCGCTTGAAATCGCGGGACGCCCCGTAGTCGCCGAAGTCCCGCATCACGAGCAGATCCCAACGCAGCTCATAGCGGCTCAACCATGCCAGCGTGTTCGGCTGTACCCGGATCGGTCGCGCCGTCAGGAGCACGATCCGGTAGGAGTCCTCGATGACCTCGAGCAGCCGCGCCACCTCGTCGATGAGCGGGTCGTCACCACAGGCTTCGAAGAAGGATTCCCAGTCCCGGTAGGGCCATTCCAGGAAGTGCTGGCGACCCGCGGCGTCGGAGAGCACCCCGTCGAGGTCGAACACCACTGCTGGTGCCGGCTCGACCGGCCCGGTGCGCCACCTCCAGTTGTCAGGCTCACGGAAGGTCGCCACCGGCGAGATCAGTCCTCCTGTGGTGCCTCGAGCGCACGCTGGCGAATCTCCTCGACCACCGATGCGTCCGCCAGCGTCGTGGTGTCGCCGAGCTGGCGTCCTTCCGCCACGTCGCGCAGCAGGCGGCGCATGATCTTGCCCGAGCGGGTCTTGGGGAGATCGGGCACCACCACCACCGTGCGGGGACGAGCGGTGGGCCCGATCTTCACCGCCACGTGCTGGCGGATCTCCTCCACGAGTTCGGGGGTGGGCTCGAAGCGCTGCTTCAGGATGACGTAGCCGATGATCGCCTGGCCGGTCGTGGGATCCGAAGCCCCAACGACCGCCGCCTCCGCGACTGCCTCATGATCGACGAGCGCAGATTCGACCTCGGTGGTGGAGACCCGGTGTCCCGAGACGTTCATGACGTCGTCGACGCGACCGAGCAGCCACAGATAGCCATCGTCGTCGATCTTGCAGCCGTCACCCGCGAAGTACCGGCCCGGGAACCGGGACCAGTAGGTCTCCCGGTACCGCTCGGGATCACCCCAGATACCTCGCAGCATCGCCGGCCACGGACGCGTGAGCGTGAGATAGCCGCCCCCCCGTTCCACCGGCCGACCGTGATCGTCCACGACCTCCACGCCGATGCCGGGGAAGGCGAAGGTGGCGGAGCCGGGCTTGAGTGTGGTGACACCCGGCAGCGGCGTGATCATGTGCGCCCCCGTCTCGGTCTGCCACCAGGTGTCGACGATCGGGCAGCGCTCACCTCCGATGTAGCGGTAGTACCACATCCACGCCTCGGGGTTGATGGGTTCACCCACCGTCCCGAGAAGACGGAGGCTCGAGAGGTCGTGTTTCTCGGGTTCCTCATGGCCCCACTTCATGAACATCCGGATCGCCGTCGGCGCCGTGTACAGCTGTGTCACGCCGTACTTCTCCACGATGGCCCACAAGCGATCACGCCCTGGTGTGTCAGGAGTGCCCTCGTAGATGACCGACGTGGCGCCGTTGGTCAGGGGGCCGTAGACGATGTAGCTGTGTCCCGTCACCCAGCCGATGTCCGCCGCGCACCAGTAGACGTCGTCGTCGGGATGCAGATCGAACACCACCTTGTGCGTGTAGGCCACCTGGGCCAGGTATCCACCGGTGGTGTGCATGATCCCCTTGGGCTTGGCGGTGGTGCCCGAGGTGTAGAGGAGGTAGAGGAGGGCCTCCGAGTCCATCTTCACCGGCGGGCACTCCGCCGATGCCTCGGCCATGAGATCGTGGTACCAGTGATCACGGCCCTCGACCATCGAGACATCGTTCTCGGTGCGACGCACGACCACCACGTGCTCGACCGACGGCGTGCTGGCGATCGCGGCGTCGACGTTCGGCTTGAGCGCCGAGACCGTGCCACGGCGGAACCCACCATCCGCGGTGACGATGAGCTTGGCTTCGGCGTCGTTGACCCGGTCGATGATCGAATCCGGTGAGAAGCCACCGAAGATGACCGAGTGCGCCGCGCCGATGCGCGTGCAGGCGAGCATCGCCACGGGAAGTTCCGGGATCATCGGCATGTAGATGGCGACACGATCACCTTGTTGGACACCGAGCGACTTCAGCACGTTCGCGAACCGGCAGACCTCCTCCAGCAACTCGGCGTAGGTGATCGTCCGGGTGTCACCCGGCTCCCCTTCCCAGTAGTAGGCGACCTTGCCCCCACGCCCCGCCTCCACGTGGCGGTCGAGGCAGTTGTAGGAGACGTTGAGGGTCCCGCCGACGAACCACCTGGCGAACGGCAGGTCCCACTCGAGGACGGTGTGGAAGTCGTCGTACCAGGTGAGCGTCTCACGTGCCCGGCGAGCCCAGAACGCCTCGAAGTCGGCCTCGGCTTCGGCGTAGATCGAGTCGTCCGCGACGACGGCCCTGGCGACGAAATCGGGTGGGGGTGGGAACGTGCGGTTCTCG
>NZ_DAIUCK010000017.1:5608-7704 GCF_036846205.1 Rhabdothermincola sp.
CGCAGGTAGTCCTCGATCGTCGGCTCGCCCATCGGCAAGGCCCCCCGTCTCTGCTCCACGACAACGACGGAATCGAGCCTAGTGTCCGGTCGGGGATCGAGCCGCCCGGCGGGCGGTCGGGCGGAGGGCCAGCAGGCTCACACCTCCCCGCATGTCGACCCCGTCGCCGACGCAGCGCCCGACACAGGTTGGATGGCCCACGAGCCCGGATTTCCGGCCCAGACGGCCATGATCCGCTCGGACTATTCACCCGGTCCCCGCCTCGTGCCGATGGATAGAGGACCACGATCGAACAAGGAGAAGCGATGCGGGCGCTCTCTCGGCGGCAGCCAAGGGGTCGCCGACGCGCCACACCCCTCAGCCGCCGCTTCACCTACCGCTACCTCATCGCGATCGCCGCCTTCGTCGCCATCGGCATCGCCGCCAAGGTCGGCGAGGACCGGGCGCTCGATGACCTCGAGACGAACTCGCAGCAGCTCGAGGCCGCCGCGGGTCAACCCGCGCGTCTCTACCGCATCCTGGACCTCGCCACCCGACTCGACGTGCAGGCCTCCGAGGACATGAGGACCGGTACGTCCTCCTCCAACATCAAGCTGCTGGTGAGCGAGCTGGAGCAAGAGGTCGATGCCCTCCGGATCGTGGAGCGCGCGCTGTCGACCGGCGAGGCCGCCCCGGGGCTTCCCGCCGCGCCACCGAGCGCCGCGCTCGCAGATCTGTACTTCGGCACCGACACCCGGCTCGATCAGCGGGTCCAGGCCATCGCCAACGCCGGGCAGTTCGTCGCCGACAACGCTGCACCCACCGCGGAGGCGGCGACCGAGCGAAGGCGGCAGCTCGACCTGCTCCAGGAGTCGACCGCACCCACCGCCACCGAGCTCGACCGCGCGGTCCGACTGTACGTGGCCCAGACCGAGGACATCATCGACCATCGGCGCGGCCAGAGCCGGCTCTTGATGATCGCAGGCGTCGGCGTGGTGATCGCCGTCGTGCTGGCGCTCTTCCGGCCGATGGCCCGCTCCATTCACCTGGAGACCTCCCAGCTCGAGGAAGCGGAGCGGATCCATCGCGAGAACAACGAACGCCAGAGCTTCAGGAACGACCTCGCCAAGGCGTTGGAGGTGACCGACACCCGGGCCGAGGTGCTCGCCGCGGTCGAGCGGGCCTTCGTGGCCGTGGTGCCCAACAACAAGGTGGAGCTCCTGCTCGCGGATGCCAGCCAGGCCCACCTGCGGCGAGCCAGCACCCATCCCCGATGCGGTGCGCCGCAGTGCCCGGTCGATTCGCCCAAGAGTTGCGCCGCGCTGCGCAACACGCAACGGATGGTCTACGAGAGCAGCCGCATGCTCAACGTCTGCCCCAAGTTGCCCGAGCACTCGCAGGCCCCCTGCTCAGCGGTGTGCATCCCGGTCACCTTCGACGGGCAGGCGATGGGCGTGCTCCATGCGATCGGGCCCGACAACGAGCTGCCCTCGCAGACACAGATCGATCGCCTGACCGTCCTCGCTGCGGAGACCGGTGCGCGCCTCGGGCATCTCCAGGTGATGGCGATGACCGAGCTCCAGGCCAACACCGACGGGTTGACCGGATTGCTCAACCGTCGGAGCCTCGAGGCCCGTGCCCGTGCCCTCCTCCTGGACGGGACGCCCTTCAGCATCGGCATGGCCGACCTCGACGACTTCAAAGAGCTCAACGACACCCATGGTCACGAGGCGGGCGACCGGGCACTCCGCCAGTTCGCGACCAGCCTGCGACGCCATCTCCGCCCGGACGACATCGCGGCTCGCTACGGGGGCGAGGAGTTCGTGGTGCTGCTTCCCGGCACCTCCATCACCGAGGCCGTCCAGGCCCTCAATCGAGTGCAGGCGGCGATCGCCGAGGACCTCAACCGTTCGTCGAGCGTCCCGTTCACGACGAGCTGGGGGCTCACGGATCACACCGCGGGCCAGACCTTTGAAGAGATGCTCTCCGTGGCAGACTCTGCCCTCTACCGCGCCAAGCGTGCCGGTAAGAACTGCATCGTCGTCGACGGTGCCGCCGCTCGAGCGGCGAGCACGGCCGTGGACGATGCCTTGTCGGCGGTCCCCGCGCCCGGCGGG
>NZ_DAIUCK010000017.1:7714-37056 GCF_036846205.1 Rhabdothermincola sp.
GGCGTCCCCCCCGGCGCGGGGACCGACGGCAACGCCGACGATCTGGTGGAGCTGGATCTCAGCATCCTCCGGGGCGGAGACGAACCGCCGCCGGAGCCCCCTGGCCGGCTGCCCTCCTGATCACGGAGACCAGCCAGTACGTGCCGAGCGATCACGGCGGGCGGTTCCACTCCAGGACCTGGAAGCCCCCCAGGCCCGCAGGGTCGAGCAAGGCCTCGGCCTCCCGCACTCGGCTGCGTGCTCGCAACGCCGCGAGGTCACCGATGTGAGCACGCTGGCGCCACGTCCGGCGACCTTCCTCGACCAAATCGTCGATTCCGTGGGCTCGGAGGAAGGCAGCCTGGTCACGAACGACCGTCGGTGGATGAACGCGGGCGAGTTGGTCGACCGCCACCTCGCAGGTCACGTCCTGCAACCCGAGTTGTCCCAGCGGAGGCCCACCTCGTTGGTGGCCCCGGAAGGTCCGGAGCCACGAGTCCTGTGAGCGGCGAGCGAGCGACGGGGTGTCCGACACGTAATCGAGCACGACCACCCGGCCTCGCTCCACGAGCGTGAGGGCTTCATGCAGCCACCGCGACGCGGCCAGCTGCAGCGGGATGCGCGCCCCGGCGGGCGCCTCTGGTGCGAACCGCTCGCCGAGGCGCGCCAGCCGGGGTTCCGCCGGGACCAGCACCTCGACCAGCCGCCCCTCTGCGTCGACCCCTACCCGGACCTCCGCCCAGGTGTCCCGACCGCGTTCGAGGAGCTTGAACGGGAGGTTGTCGAGTAGCTCATTGGCGATCACCACCCCTTCGATCCCCAGGGCCGGCAGCTCGGCCAGAGAGGTGAACACCGGTCCGGATCGTCCCTCGCCGCACGCTTCGATGGCGGACCGGCCGGCCGGCGGCAATGCGTGCTGCGGCACGGTGAGCTCGAGATGCTCACCGTGGCGAGCACGCAACGCCGCCGACCGCTCCACGAGGACGTAGGTCAACGATGCCCCGCATCGGGGTGCCGCAGCCCGGATGGCGATCGCCAGGGTCCCCACCCCGGCACCGGCATCCACCACCACGAAGGGATCGGGGCGACCGAGCTCCTCCCACCACCGGTCGAGTGCTGCGGCCACCACAGCCCCGAACAGCGGGCCGACCTCCGGGCTGGTGATGAAGTCCCCGCGCCGCCCCGCCAGGCCACCACTGGTGTAGAAGCCGTGATCAGGGTCGTAGAGGGCCAGCTCGACGACCTCGTCGAACGGGAGTGGGCCGTAACGGTCGATCCGCGCCCGCACCTCGCGCTCGACCGGCGAGGATGCGGGCATCCTGTCCATCCGTGCGTCAGGTGCCGATCCCGAGCAGCGTCACGTTCTCGGTGAGCCGGGTGACGAGATACGGCGCGACCCCCAACACGATGGTGACCACGACCGTGATCGCCAGCGCGGCGTTCAAGGACACCGGAACCCGGATCGGGGAGCGATCACCCAGGGGAGCGTCTTCCATCCACATCTGCCGGGCGATACGGGCGTAGTAGAAGAGGGCGATCACCGAGTTGAGGCCCACGGCGACCGCCAACACGTAACCAGGGGTGGTGCCCGGCTCGACCAACGCTCGGAAGATCACGAACTTGCCGAACCAGCCGGCCAGCGGCGGGATGCCGGCGAGGGAGAACAGGAAAATCGTCATGGCGACCGCCAATCCCGGGGCGTACTGGAAGAGCCCACCGTAGGACTCGAGCTCCGCGGATCGGGTCTTGCGCGCCACGGCGATGATGACTGCGAAGGCTCCGAGGTTCATCGCCGCGTAGATGAGCAGGTACATGACGATGGCCTGCAGAGCGGTCTCACCCGCCTGGAGGCTCACCCCGGCGATGGCGAGCGGCGCCATGATGTAGCCGGCTTGGGCGATGCCGGAGTAGGCCATGAGCCGCACGACGTTGGTCTGGCGCAACGCGATCAGGTTGCCCACGGTCATGGTGACCAGGGAGAGCACGAAGAAGACCGGCTCGTACACGTCTGCGCCGGCGGAATCGTAGAAACCGACGAAGACCAGGGTCACGATGGCCACGAAGCCCGCGGCTTTCGACGCCACGGCGAGGAAGGCCGTGACGGGCGTCGGGGCGCCCTCGTAGGTGTCCGGTGCCCAGGTGTGGAAGGGCACGGCGGAGACCTTGAACGCGAAGCCCACGATCACGAAGACGATCGCGAGCGCGACCAGCGGTCGACCCTCGGGCAGGTTGCGCACATGCTCGCCGATGTCCCTCAACAGGGTCGACCCGGTCAGGCCGTAGAGCAGCGACATCCCGTAGAGCAGGATGGCGGAGGCGAACACCCCCATCAGGTAGTACTTCAACCCCGCCTCGTTGCTCTTCAGGTCGCGCTTGCGCCAGGCGGCGAGCATGTAGGCGGGGATGGACAGCAACTCGAGGGCCACGAAGATGCTCACCAGGTCCCGCGCCGAGGCCATGACCATCATGCCCAGCACCGACGACAGGATCAGCTGGTAGTACTCCCCCTCCCAGTAGTCGCCCTCGGCGATGTAGTTGGTCGAGATCAGCACCACCACGTACCCGGAGATCACGAACAGCGCTTTGAGGACCAGCGCGAAATCGTCGACGACGTAACCGCCCCCAAAGAGGACGCGGTCGACACCGTCGTAGGCGAGCGTCACGATGGGGATCCCAGCGACGAGCAACCCGATACCGGCGACCGACGGTTGGGTCCATTTGTTGCGTTCGCCGCCGAAGAGATCGAGGAGGATGAGCAACGAGATCGTCGCCACCACGATGATCTCTGGCGCGAAGGCATGGAAATCGATGGACGGCGACGTCCAGGTGGTCAGGGCGTCGAATTGGGCCAGCACCGCGGCTCAGCCTCCCCCGCCGAAGGCCGCCACGGTGCTGGTGACGGCAGGATCCGTGATCCGGAAGATCAGGTTCGGGTAGATGCCGAGCAGGACGATGAGCACCAGCATCGGCGTCCATGCCAGCCACTCCGAGAGGGTGACGTCCCGGATGTGGCCGTCATGGGCGAACTCATCCTTGGGGGTGCCGAAGGCGACTCGCTGATACAACCACAACAGGTACCCGGCGGCGAACACCGTGCCGATCGCGGCGATGACCATGTACACGCGGAACAACGTGACGTTGGGGTCGGACCCGCCGGGGTCATACGCGGAGAGGATCGCCGGAAACTCGCCCCAGAATCCGGCCAGGCCCGGCAGACCAAGCGAGGCCATGGATGCGAAGCCGAGGATCCAGCCCAGGTGGGGTGCTTGCTTGAGCAGGCCACCGAGCCGGCTGATCTCGAGGGTGTGGTACCGGTCCTTCGTCGAGCCGGCCACGAAGAACAGCATCCCCGTGATGAGGCCGTGGGCCACCATGCCGAAGATCGCGGCATTGATCCCGAAGTCGGTCAGGGTGGCGATGCCGAGCATGACGAAACCCATGTGGGCGACCGATGAAAAGGCGATGAGACGCTTCATGTCGGTCTGTGCGAGGCAGCACAGGGCGCCGTAGATGATGCCAACCACTGCCAAGCCGCCGATGACGGGCGCCCAGGACTCAGCAGCTCCGGGGAGGATCGGAAGCGCAATGCGCACGAAGCCGTAGGTACCCAGCTTCAGCAGCACGGCGGCCAGGATCACGGAGCCGACGGTGGGTGCTTGGGTGTGGGCGTCAGGGAGCCAGGTGTGGAACGGGAACATCGGCACCTTGATGCCGAAGCCGATGAACATCCCTCCGAAGATCCACAAGGCGGCCGTGGAGGAGATCGCCGTAGCCGACTCCGGTAGAAGTCGCATGTCGAAGGTCTGGATGCTGCCCAGGAAGTACAACGCCAGGAAGCTGATGATCATCAGCGCCGAGCCGAAGAGCGTGTAGAGGAAGAACTTGATCGAGGCGTACTGCCGTTGCTCGCCGCCCCACACGCCGATCATGAAGTACATGGGGAGGAGCACGACCTCGAAGAACACGAAGAAGAGGATGAGGTCCTGAGCGACGAAGGACCCCACCATCCCGGTCTCCAGGATGAGCATGAGGATCAGGAATGCCTTCGGGTTGCCCGGCTCAGGGATGTGGTTCCACGAGTAGATGACGCACAGCGGCACCACCAGAACCGTGAGAGCCAGCAGCGGCAGAGAGATCCCGTCGAGCCCGACGATGTAGCGGCTGTTGATGAACGGGATCCACTCCCGATCGACCACGAACTGCAGCGTGCGGCTGTTGTCGAAATCGAAGTTCGCGATGAGCAACACGCCCATCACGAGCACCGCCCCGCTCGTGAGGAGCGCGACGACCTTGTGGAGCTGCTCGTCGCGGCGGGGGATCAGCAGCATGATGGCTGCGCCAACCAGCGGCAGGAACACCGCCAGGCTCAGACCCCAGTCGTTCAGGAATTCCTTCATCTCTGCTCTCTCGCTTCTGGTG
Organism: Rhabdothermincola sp.; assembly: GCF_036846205.1. Taxonomy (NCBI): domain Bacteria; kingdom Bacillati; phylum Actinomycetota; class Acidimicrobiia; order Acidimicrobiales; family Iamiaceae; genus Rhabdothermincola; species Rhabdothermincola sp. The sequence continues at coordinate 12,113 of NZ_DAIUCK010000017.1, forward strand.
ACGGTTTAGAGGGAGACGGCGAGGACGAATGCACCTGCCAGGATTGCCGCCGCAGCGAAGAGGATCGCGGCGTACTGCTGGACCTTGCCGGTCTGGATGCGTCGAAGCACCTGACCGGAGCTCTCCGACACGTACCCCGAGCCGTTGACGATGCCGTCGACGACCCGTTGATCGACATCGCGGTACAGGACTCCTGCCACGGCCACGGAGATGCGGCCGGCAGCGTTGACCACCGCGTCGATGACGTACTGGTTGAACCAGTACGAGGCCCGCGCGATCGGGCCCTTCGTGGATCCGACGACGATGTCGGAATACAGGGTGTCGAGGTAGTACTTGTTCTCCAGGAGCACGTACCCCTGGCGGAAGCCGGTGCGGTGACTGAGCCCGGCGAGAGGACTCCTGCCCAGCCAGTAGTACTGGTAGGCGAGGGCGAAACCCACCACGGCGATCACGGACGAAACCACCGCCAGCACCGGGTTGAACGTCGGGTGCTCGATCACGGGGAACAGGAACGTGGGCTCCACGTAGTGCTCGAACCGGGTGGTCACTCCCTCCGGCAGCGAGAGGATCTTCGGGAAGTTGAGGAACCCGAAGGTGATCGCACCCACCGAGAGCACCCAGAGGGGGATGGTCATGATGCGGGGCGACTCGTGCGGCGTGCCATGCCCCCGGTACTCCCCGAAGAAGGTCAGGTAGATCGCCCGGGTCATGTAGGCCGCGGTGAGCAGCGCCCCGACCGCGCCCATGACGAGCATGAGGGTGTAGGCCTGCTGCTGCCCCTGGGATGCCCCGGCGAGGATCTCGTCCTTCGACCAGAAGCCGGCGAGAGGGAAGATCCCCATGAGCGCCGCGGTGCAGATCACGAAGGTGGCGAAGGTGGAGGGCATGTGCTTGCGGAGCCCGCCCATCTCACGCATGTCGAACGTGTGGTGCGCGGCGTGGCTCACCGACCCGGCACCGAGGAAGAGGCCGGCCTTGAAGAACGCGTGGGTGAACAGGTGGAACACGCCTGCGGTCCACGCCCCGACACCCAGAGCCATCACCATGTAGCCGAGCTGGCTGATGGTCGAGTACGCGAGCACCTTCTTGATGTCGTGCTGCACGAAGGCGAGCGAAGCGCCGACGAGGATCGTGACCCCGCCGATCAGCGCCACGTAGTTGATCGAGTTGCTACCGATGTTGAGCCCCTCGAAGAACACCGCGTAGAGCCGGGCGATCAGGTAGACCCCCGCCACCACCATGGTGGCGGCATGGATGAGCGCCGAGACCGGTGTCGGCCCCGCCATGGCGTCAGGGAGCCAGGTGTGGAGCGGGAACTGGCCGGATTTCGAGGTGACACCCCCGAAGAGCAGCAGCGCGCCGATGAGGAGGAGAGTCTGGTTGGCTGCGGGTGAGAGCGCGTAGCCGTTGATCTCGAGGATCTCGAAGGTGCCGCCGGCGGCGAAGAACGTGACCACCACGCCGAGCAGCAGGCCGACATCGCCCACTCGGTTGGTGAGGAACGCCTTCAGCGCGGCATCGGTGTTCTTCTTCTCCTCCCACCAGTGCCCGATCAGCACGAACGAGCAGACGCCGACCAACTCCCAGCCGACCACCATCTGCAGGGTGCTCGACGACATGACGTAGAAGAGCATCGCCGCGGTGAAGAGGCTGAGGAAGGCGTAGTAGTGAGTGAAGCGCACGTCACCGTGCAGGTACTCGCGGGAGTAGATGTGCACCAGCAGGGAGATGATCGTCACCGTCACGAGCATCATGGCGGTGAGACCGTCGACCAGGGTGCCGACCTTGAACTCCACCCCGCCGTTCTGGAACCAGGTGATCTGGTGGACGACCGGCGGCACCTCATGATGCTCACCCTCCCCAGCCGCAGTCGCCGGTGCCAGCCTGAGACCGGCGGCGTGCTCGCCTTCCGCGGCAGGACCGGCGGGCTGCTCGACCGGCGATTCCGGCGCGTGGCTCGCGCCGCCGCCCTCGCCTCCGGAGCCGCCGTGCTCGCCGCTGTCGACGCCGTGTTCCACCGAAGGTGGATCGTTGACCCGCTGCACCCACTGCGTGGCTACACCGAGCGACAGGACCAGGCAGGCGGAGACCGCGGTGATGCCGATGGCCGCCGTTCCCCGTTCTGGCAGTCGCTTGCCGAAGAAGAGGATCGTCAGGAAGGAGCCCGCCATGATCACCGGGATGATCCAGGCGTTCTCAAGGAACCAGCCGGCTGTTGGGTCCATGCTCGGGTCAGCCCTTCATGAGATCGACTTCGTCGATGTCGATGCTCCGGCGGTTGCGGTAGATCATCAACACGATGGCGAGACCCACCCCCACCTCAGCGGCGGCGATCGCGATCACGAACAACGCGAACACCTGACCGGACAGGTTCGCCGGGTCGGTGGCGTGCCAGAGCGCTCCGAAAGCCACCAGGTTGATGTTGACCGAGTTCAAGATGAGCTCGATCGACAGGAGCACGAGCACCGCGTTGCGGCGGGCCAGCACCCCGTACACGCCGATGCAGAAGAGGATCGCGCCGAGGAAGAGGAACTGGTTGACGAGCATCAGTCGCGCCTCGCGAGGACGATGGCGCCGATGAGAGCGGCGAGGAGGAGCACGGACACCACCTCGAAGGGCAGGAGGTAGGTGGAGAAGATCGAGTCACTGACCTGAGCGGTGCGCTGCACGAGGATCTGCCCGAACTGCCTGTCCTCGAACCCGTCCCACAGCGCGTAACCCATGACGGCGAGCAGCACGACGGCGATCCCTGCCCCGACCGCCCGTGCCTGCGCAGGATTGTCGAGCTGCGTCGAGCGACCCATCGGCGCCCGGGTGAGCATGATGCCGAACAGGAAGAGCACGATGATCGCCCCGATGTAAACCAGCACCTGGGTGATGGCGACGAACTCCGCGGCCAGGAGGATGAACTGGGCAGCGATACCACCGAGGACGAGGATGAGCCAGAGGGCCGCATGCACCATGTTCCTGACGGTCACCACCTTGACCGCTGAGACGACCATCCCCACCGCGATCACGTAGAACGCGATGTTCTGGGCGACCAGCAGGTCGGCGGCGAGCACCCCATGAGACCCCATCAGCGCGGCACCTTCTTGACCTTGACCTCGGCGCCGCTCTCGTAGGGCTCGAAGTCGGGAACGGTCTGCATCCACTGGCCGAGCCGCTGCTTGTCGTGCAGCAGGTCCGCGATGCGCAGCTCGCTGAACTCGTACTCGGGGCTCCAGAACAGCGCCTCGAACGGGCAGACCTCCACACAGATCCCGCAGAACATGCACAACGAAAAGTCGATGTCGAACCGGTCGAGCGCGTTCTTCTGGCGCGGTTTACCCCCTTCCCGGCGGGGAGGCGCCAGGTACTTGTGGGCCTCGATGTAGATGCACCAGTCAGGGCACTCGCGTGCGCAGAGCATGCATGCCGTGCAGTTCTCCTCGTGCAAGGCGATGACGCCCCGCGCCCGCGGAGCAGGCTGCTCCTTCTCGTGCGGGTACTGCACGGTGACCGGGCCATCGGTGAGCGTCTTGACCATCTCGCCGAAGGTGACGCCGAGACCCTTGAGGAGACCGGGGATCTTGGGCATCAGAACACCACCTTGAACACACCCGTGACCACGATGTTCACGAGGGCCAGCGGGATCAGGAACTTCCAGGCGAGCGTCTGCAGCTGGTCCTCACGGAAACGCGGGTAGGTGAAGCGGAACCAGAAGATGAGGAACGAGACCAGCATGATCTTCGCGAAGAGGACGGCTGGCCCGAGCACGTAGTACCAGTCGCTGTTCGTATCGAGCCACGGGACCGCCCAACCGCCGAGGAAGAGGATCGCCGCCACCGCCCCGAACGCGAAGGCTGTTGCGAACTCGGCGAGGAAGAAGAACAGGAACCGGAAACCGGAGTACTCGACCTGGTAGCCGGAGACGATCTCGGACTCGGCGACCGGCATGTCGAAGGGGGTCTGAGTGAGCTCTGCCTGCACGGCGGCGAGGAAGATGGCGAAACCCACGAACTGCGTGAGGATGTAGGGGAACCCGATGCCGTCCCAACCGAAGATCCCGCTGTTGTTCTGCGCCTCGACGATGCCGTTCAGGTTGAGCGTGCCGGCCTGGATGACGACCCCGACCACCGCGAGCACCAGAGGCAGCTCGTAGGCGATGAGCTGACCGGCGGCACGCAGGCCACCGAGGAGCGAGTACTTGTTGGCCGACGCCCACCCGGCCATCAGCACCCCGATGACCGACAGCGAGGAGACCGCCAGCACGAAGAAGATCCCAACGTCGAGATCCTCAACCACGAGATGCTTGCTCGCTGGGATGGTGACGTAGACCAGGAAGGTCGACATCAGGACCACGACCGGCGCCGCCTTGAAGACGAAGCTGTCGGCGCCGTTGGGCATGAGGTCTTCCTTCTGGAGGAACTTCACGCCGTCCGCGAGGAGCTGGAGCAACCCTCGGGGACCGGCTTCCTGCGGGCCGAGCCGGCTCTGCATCCAGCTCATCACCTTGAACAGGAACACGATGCCGAGGATGAGCGCCGTGGTCGGTACCACGACGGCGACCACGAGCAGCTTGATGACCGTGGCCAGCCAGTACGGCGGGTCGAACTGAGCCAGGAGGGAGATCACCGGTCGATGTCTCCCAGGATGAAGTAGAGGCTGGCCAGGATGGTCACCAGGTCGGGCACGTAGACGCCCTTGCTGACCCAGGGGATGATCGACACGTTGTTGAACGAGGCCGAGCGGATCTTCACCCGGAAGGGCACGAGGTCACCCTTGCTGACGATGTAGTAGCCCATCGCACCGAGGGGGTTCTCGGTCTCGACGTACGCCTCGCCCTCCGGCACCTTGATGATGCGGGGCACCTTGGCCATGATCGGGCCGCTCGGGATGGTGTCGAGGAGCTGATCCACGATGTGAGTCGCCTCCCGGGTCTCCTGCAGGCGCACCCAGGTTCGAGCGAACGAATCCCCGTCGGGATGGGTCCAGACTCGCCAGTCGACCTGGTCGTACACCAGGCCCGGTGGGCAGCTGTCGCGGCGGAGGTCCCAATCGACACCGCTGGCGCGGATGTTGGCCCCCGAGAGCCCGTACGACAGCCCGACGTCCGGGGGGATGACCCCGATACCCCGGCAACGGGCTTGGAAGATCTCGTTGCCGAGCACCAGGTCGTCGAGCTCGTCACAGAGGCGACGCATCATCTGCATCGCCCTCTTCGTTTCGTCGATCCAGCCCTTCGGGAGATCGTCCTTCAACCCGCCGATCCGGTCGAAGTTGGGGTGGAAGCGACCGCCCGTGACGGCCTCGATCTGGTTGAGGACGTATTCACGATCGCGGAAGGCATAGAAGCCCGCCGTCAGCCCGCCGAGCTGGAGCCCGATGTCGCCGAGGAACAGCGCGATGTTCGCCATGCGCGACATCTCGAAGAGGATGGTGCGGATCCACTGCGCCCTCGGCGGTGCCTCGATGCCCATCAGCCGCTCGGCGGCGAGGATGAACGGCACCTCGTTGGCGAAGCTGCCCAGCCAGTCGATCCTGTTGATGAGGGTCGTGACCTGCGGGTAGGAGCGGACCTCGGTGAGCTTCTCGTAGCCGCGATGCATGTAGCCGCACAGCGGCTCCGCCGAGATGATCTGCTCCCCGTCGAGCTTGGCCACGATCCGCAGGGTGCCGTGCGTAGCGGGGTGCTGCGGGCCGATGTTGAGGGTCATGCCCTCGGTCTCGAGCTCCAGGTTGACCCTGGCGTCGGCGGCGCGAGCAGCCACGTAGGCGAACTTCTCGCGCTCGGAGAGGAACGGCTCGTCACGGAGTTCGGTGGGGGCGGTCATCCACCCTCCTCTTCCTCGTCGCCGGCGCCACCCGGCATGGGTTCCACATCGACGATGCCCGGCCAGGGCTTCACCCGGCGGGCGAGGAGCGGGAAGTCCTTGCGCAGCGGATGACCCTCGAACCCCGAGGGGAGGTAGATGTGGGCGAGGTTCGGGTGCCCGGTGAACTCGATCCCGAACATCTCCCAGGTCTCCCGCTCGTGCCAGTCAGCTCCGTGGTACACGGGCACCCAGCTCGCCACCCGCAGGTCGTCATCGGGCAGGTCGGCCTTGAAGACCACACCCAGGTGGCTGCGGGTGCTGTAGAGGTGGGCAAGGAGCTGGAACCGGGTGTCGCCTCCCGCGTAGCCCGTGGTCATCGGGGTGGGCTCCTTCGGCTCGGCGCCGTGGACCGCGAGGTCTTCCTGGCTGTCCATGTCACGCCCGAACGGCGAGGGCAACCAGTCGATGGCGGAGAGGAAGTCGAAGAAGTTGAGGCGGAGGCGGTTCTTGGCCACCTCAGCGGTGTGCCTCCACGCCTCACGATCGACCCGCACCCACAGCGTCTGGCCGGGGCTGATGTGTGAGCCCACGACGGCATCGCCCAATTCGCTCGCCAGGGTCGCGAGCAGCTCCTCGCGACGCTCGTCGCGCTCGGGGGCTTCTTCCCCGGCAGCAGTGTCGGTGGCCGTGTCAGCCGACGACAAGGGGCTCACCCTTCCAGCGTTCAGCCATGTCCTCGTTGTGGATGCGCTCCTGGAGGAGGACGATGCCCTCCAGCAGGGCCTCGGGGCGAGGTGGGCAACCCGGCACGTAGACATCGACCGGGATGAGCTGATCGACGCCCTTGGTCACGGAGTAGGAATCCCAGTAGGGGCCTCCGCAGTTGGCACAGCTCCCCATGCTGATGACGTACTTGGGATCGGGCATCTGCTCGTACAACCGGATCAGCGCCGGTGCCATCTTGTCGGTGACGGTTCCGGCGATGACCACGAGATCGGCCTGCCGAGGGCTGGCCGGGAACGGGATGACGCCGAGCCGCATGACGTCGTAGCGGGGCGAGGCGAAGGCCGCGCCCATCTCGATCGCGCAGCACGCCAGACCCCACTGGTACACCCAGATGGAGTACTTCCGGCTGAGGTTCAGCAGCCTGGTCAGCGGCTTCGGCATCTTGCCGCTCTCAACTAGACCCACCGCAACACCTTCTTGCGCCACGCGTAGACGAGTCCGAGCGCGAGGATCACGATGAAGACACCCATCTCCACCAGCCCGAACACGCCATAGGTCTCGAGCCGTGTCGCCCAGGGAAAGATGAACACGGCCTCGACGTCGAACAGCACGAAGAGCAGAGCGAACACGTAGTAGCGGATCTGGCTCTGGCTCCAGCCGGTGCCCACCGGGTCCACGCCACTCTCGTAGGTGATGTACTTCTGCTCCTGCGGACGAACCGGCCGCAGGATGCGACCGACCCCCAGCATCAACCCGGCCATGGCGAGGCCGAGCCCGCCGAAAATGGCCACGGTGAGGTACTGGCGCACGAAGTCCGAGTACGTCTGAGACATCGGCCGCCGAGCCTAGTGAACGCGAGAACAAGGCAGGAAATCCGTGCTCTCAGGCCGTCACCACTCAAGTCATCGCCCCACGGGGCCCTCGATCAGGGGCCGGTGGGAGCCTCAGGCACGCCCGTGTCGGCACCCCCTCCGACGGGCAAGCTCTGCCCCGGGACCGGTTCTTCCACGACCTGGAGGGAGGCCTTCCCCGCGGCGTCGTAGAGCGGGGACGGCGCGATGCCGGCTGCCATGGTGACGGCGAAGCAGAGCGTGAGGCCGATCGCAGCGCTCAAGGGGACCTTCACCCGCCCCGGCCGTGGCGCCGCCTCGTGCTGATCGCCGTGCTCGCCGCCGGACATGTACATCGCCACCACGATGCGCAGGTACAGGAACGCGGCGATGACCGCGGTCAGCATGGCCACGATGGCCAGCCATGTCTCGCGCGCATCGACGGCGGCGGTGATGGCGGAGAACTTGGCGAAGAACCCAGCAGTGAAGGGAACGCCTGCTTGCGCCAGCAGGAAGACGGTGAAGATCAGCGCCAGCAAGGGATTGGTGCGGGACAAGCCGTGGTAGTCCGCGAGACGGTGCCGGTCGTCACCACGACGCCCGACCAGGGTGGCCACCCCGAAGGACCCCGCCACCATGAAGGTGTAGGCCGCCAGGTAGAAGAGGACCGCCTGCACACCGAGCGCCGTCCCCGCCGATACCGCCACCAGGATGAACCCCGCGTGGTTGATCGACGAGTAGGCGAGCATCCGCTTGACGTTGCTCTGGACGATCGCGAAGAGTGAACCGCCCACCATCGACAGAACGGCCAATCCATAGATCAGCGGTCGCCAGTCGTTGATCTGCGTCGACAGCGTGAGCACGAACACCCGGGCGATACCAGCGAAGGCAGCCGCCTTCACCGCCGCCGCCATATAGACCACCGCGGCAGTCGGTGCTCCGTCGTACGCGTCAGGGCTCCACGTGTGGAAAGGAACGGCCGCGATCTTGAAGCCGAGACCGACGAGCAGCATCGCCATGCCCAGGAGCAACAGCCCGTTACGCAGTACGACGTTCGCAGCAAGGAAGTTCTTGATCTCGATGAAGTTCGTCGAACCCGTCGCCCCGTACAGCAGTGCGATGCCGTAGAGGAAGAACGCCGAAGAGAACGCTCCCAACACGAAGTACTTGAGGCCGGCCTCCTGTGACTGGACGCGCCGGAGATGCATGGCGGTCATGACGTACACCGCGATCGACAACGTCTCGAGACCCAGGAACAGGACGATCAGGTCGTTGGCCATAGCCATGATCACGCCGCCGAACGCGGAGAGGAGCATGAGCACGTAGAACTCCGGGCCTTCGAGCTCCTCTCGGCGCAGGTAGTGGTCCGCGAACAGCGCAGCGAGCACCACCGCGGCGGCGATCACGATGGTGACGAAGATGCCGAAGCCGTCGACCCCGACCATCCCTCCCAAGGTGCTGAACGCCCCCACGCCGTCGCGGTGCTCGAACTCGATCCAACCCAACTCTGACCAGCCCTGGACCCGGGCCCATACCGGCAGGGCGGCGATCATCGCCGCCACCGCGACCAGGACCGTGTAGAGCGCCGGGAACCCCCGGAAGAGGCGCCCCCTGAGCAGCGAGGTCACCGTGACCAGGACGAGCGCACCCACACCGAGGATCAACATCGGCAGGATGGCCCACCACTCGATCGAGGGCGTGGGGACGGGACCCGGTGCCGGCCCAGCGGCCGGTCCGCCACCGGAGGTCAGAGGGCCGAGCAGCCCTTCCCCCTGCGCGAGCAGGCCGGTCAGCGCGCTCATCGGCCACCCTCCTCATGACCCGCGCCGGCGCCGGTCGTCTCGCCTCCGTCGGCCGGCGCGCCCTCGCCGGTCCCGTGGCCCCCCTGCGCCTCACGTATGCGCTCCTCGATGCGAGCGGGATCGAGCTCCGCGCCCGCCTGGGTCACCGGCTCCCGGAAGTCGCCGGTGCTGGCCTCCACGTGGGCGATGAGTTGCTCCACCGCCGGTTGAATGCGCTCCAGCATGGGCTTCGGGTAGACGCCGATGAAAACCATCAGGCCGATGAGGGGGAGGATGACGAGCTTCTCGCTCAACACCATCTCGGGGAACGAGCGGTTCTCCTCGTCGGGCTCACCGTGAAAAGCTCGCTGGTAGGCCCACAACATGTAGAGGGCCGCGAAGATCACGCCGGACGCGGCAACCACCGCCCACCAGCGATGGGCGACGAAGGTTCCGAGCAGCACGAGGAACTCGCCCACGAAGCCGTTGAGCCCCGGCAGACCGATCGAGGCCAGCATCGTCACAGTGAACGCGCCCGCGAACCACGGCGCCACCTTCTGCCAACCCCGGAAGGCCGAGATCTCGTAGGTGTGGCGTCGTTTGTAGATCCAGCCGAGCATGATGAAGAGCGCGCCGGTGATGATGCCGTGGTTGACCATCACCATCACGCTGCCCAGCAGGCCTTCGGTGTTGAGCGCGAAGAGACCCACGATGGCGAAGCCCATGTGCGCCACGGACGAGTAGGCGACCAGGCGCTTCAGGTTGCGCTGCATCGCCGCGACGATGCCGCCGTACACGATGCCGATCGTCCCCAGCGTGAGCATCACCGGAGCGAACCACACGGATGCTTCGGGGAACAGGTACAGCCCATACCGCATGAAGCCGTAGGTACCGAGCTTGAGCAGCACCCCGGCCAGATCGACCGAGCCCGCCGTGGGCGCCTCGGTATGGGCATCGGGGAGCCAGGTGTGGAACGGAAACACCGGGGTCTTGATGGCGAAAGCCACCACGAAGCCCAGGAAGATCCACCGGGCCGTATCGCGGGCGACGCCTTCGTTCCGTACGGCACCGACCACCCGCTGTAGATCGAAGCTGACCCCTCCGGTCTCTCCTGCCTTGGCCAGCACGGCCAGCGCAACGATGGCCACCAGCATGAAGGCCGAGCCGAGCATCGTGAACAGGAAGAACTTCGTGGCCGCGTAGATCCGCCGCCCGTGTCCCCAACGGCCGATGAGGAAGTAGAGGGGCACGATGGTCAGCTCGAACATCAAGAAGAACAGGAACAGGTCGAGTGCGAGGAAGACGCCCATGCACCCTGCCTCGAGCAGGGTGATCCACAGGTAGTAGCCCTTCTCGTCGTGGTCGGGCTTGGCCGCGAACAGCGCGATCGGGAAGAGGATCGCGGTCAGCACCACGAGGAAGAGCGAGATGCCGTCGACCCCGAGAATGAACTTGATGTCGAGCGCCTCGACCCAGGTCTGGCTGGACACGAACTGGAACCCGGGGTCATCAGCCCTGAACTCCAACAGCACCCAGAGGCTGAAGGCTGTCACGGCGACCGCGGTCAGGATCGACGTGAGCCGATGGAGGTCGGGCCGCGACCGCGGCGTGCACGCGATGACGATGGTCCCCAACACAGGGAGCAGCACCATCGCCGGCAACACCGGGAAGCCACTCGCGGCGTGTGCAGCCATGCTCGTGTCCCCCATCACCACGCCGCCACCTTGGTGAGGACCCAGGCACCCAGCAGCACCGCACCCACCGCCACCATCAGGGCGTAGGCCCGGACGAAGCCGCTCTGCAGGTAGCGGGCCCGTGCTGCGGTCCAGCGGGTGGCGCGGCCGATCCCGTTCACCGCTCCGTCGACGACCAACCGGTCCGCGGTCGCGGTGCCGTCAGCCAGCTCGTAGCCCGGGCCGCCCATGAAAGCGGCGATGCTGCTGTCGACGTACCAGGCGTTCTGGAGCACTGCGGGCTCCACCCGCCTGGCGTCGATCCGGTGCTTCAGGAACACCGCCGCCGCGATGCCGATACCGGCCAGTGCGACGGCGGTCGACACCAGCAACAACCCGACGATGGAGAGGTCCGAGTAGGTGAGCTCCGCCGGATGGCCGAGCACGAACACCGGCTCGAGCCAGTGCTCGAGAACGTGCAGCGAATCCGGGAAGGGAAGGTTGAGGACGCCTGCGATGGCCGCCAGTACCGCCAGCACGACGAGTGGGACCGTCATGGTCCAAGGGGACTCGTGGGGCCGGAAGCCCTCGGGGAACCGGCTCGCGACGTCCTCCTCCACCGCGCCCGCCGGCGGGCCATCGGCCGCCGAGACCTTCGCCTCACCAGCACCGGCCGAGGCGGCTCGGGCCTTGGCCTCGGCCTCGGCCTTACTCGACGCCGACCATCGGGCATCGCCGTAGAGCACCATGAACACCTGTCGGCTCATGTAGTAGGCGGTCAGCAGCGCGGTGAAGAGGCCGATGACGTAGAGCCCAGGATTGTCGGCCAGGGCGTAGGTGAGGATCTCATCCTTCGACCAGAACCCCGAGAACGGAGGTACGCCCGCGATCGCCAACCATCCGACGATGAACGCGACGGAGGTGACCGGCATGAGCTTGCGCAGTGCACCCATCCAGCGCATGTCCTGCTCGCCGTGCATGCCGTGGATGAACGATCCAGCACCCAGGAACAGCAGCGCCTTGAAGAACGCATGGGTCACCATGTGGAAGATCGCCGCCCAGTAGGCGCCCACCCCCACGGCCAGGAACATGTAACCGATCTGGCTGATCGTCGAGTAGGCGAGGACCTTCTTGATGTCGTACTGGCTCGTGGCGATCGTGGCCGCGAACAGTGCGGTACCCACACCGACCCAGGCGATCACCGATGGCACCCAGTCGTAGGCAGAGGCGATGAGCGGGTTCACCCGGCAGAGCACGTACACGCCCGCGGTGACCATCGTGGCGGCGTGGATCAACGCCGAAACGGGGGTCGGGCCGGCCATGGCGTCGGGAAGCCAGATGTAGAGCGGGATCTGGGCCGACTTCCCGATCGCACCCACGAAGAGCATCAGCACGATGAAGGTGGCGGTCGTGGCTGCCAACCCGGGCGCCAGGGGCAGGAACCTCGCGTAGGTGACGCTCCCGAAGGCGAAGAAGGTGGCGAAGATCCCGATCATGAAGCCCCAGTCGCCCACCCGGTTCGTGATGAACGCCTTCTTCCCCGCGCTGGCGTTCGCCTCGTCCTCGAACCAGAAGGAGATGAGGAAATAGGAGCACGCGCCCACGCCTTCCCAGCCGAGGAAGGTGAGCACGAGGTTGTCCCCCAGCACCAGCACCAGCATCGAGAAGACGAAGAGGTTGAGGTAGAGGAAGAACTTGGGGAACCTCGGGTCGCCGTGCATGTACCCGATCGAATAGAGATGGATCAGCGCCGCGACACCGGTGACGAACAACACCATCGTCATCGACAACGCGTCGAGGTAGATGCCGACGTCCACGTGGAAGTCACCGGCAGGGATCCATTCAAAGAGCGTCTGTGTGAAGACGTGCCCAGGCTCGTTCCGAAGCCCGAAGAACACGATGACGGACACCACGAAGGAGGCCGCCACCATCGCGGTCGCCAACCATCCGGCGAACGGCTCCCCCATGCGGCGGCCGGCCAGCACGAGCAACACGAAGCCAGCCAGCGGCAGAGCAGGGATCAACCAGACCAGATCAACCATGCGCTCGATCCCTCTATCCCCGGAGGACCCGTAGGTCGTCCGCTGTGGCCCCCGGCCGACGTCTCGACACCGCCACCACGATGGCCAGACCAACCACGACCTCCGCGGCAGCCACCACGAGCACGAAGAACACGATCACCTGGCCGGTGATGTCGTCGAGCATCCTCCCGAAGGTCACGAAGGTCAGGTTCACCGCGTTGAGCATCAGCTCCACACACATCACCATGACCAGCGGATTGCGGCGCACCATCAGCCCGAACGCACCGACCGCGAACAGGACAGCAGACAGACTCAGGTACGCCGTGCTGAGATCGTTGCCCATCAGTCCGCTCCCTCCTCGGCGTACAGCAGCCGATCCTCGTCCTCGTCGAGCGGCTCGGGCTCGGGGAGGGGCTGCGGATTCCGAACCCGCCTGGCCAGCACGACGGCTCCGACCACCGCGACGGTGAGCAGGCCGGCCGTGATTTCGAGCGGGAAAACGTAGGTGGAGAACAGTTGCTGGCCGATCTGGCGGATGTCGGTCATCTGGACCCCATCGGCGAGCGGCTGGGTGACGCTACGAGCACCAGTGACGACGTTCTCTCCCCCGAGGATGACCACCGCCAGCAGCGCGCCGAAGATCGCTGCGGCGGCGACGAAGGCGAGGGTGCGCTGGCCCACGAGCGGCTCCACTCCGAGATCCTCTTCCTTGTCGATGCCGAGCAGCATCAGCACGAAAAGGATGAGCACCACGATCGCGCCGGTGTAGACGATGACCTGCACCGCGGCGAGGAATTGGGCCCCCTGGTTCAGGAACAGCACCGCGATGGCGAACAACGTGGCCACCAGGCTCAGCGCCGCGTGCACCGGGTTGCGCGACAGCACCACACCGAACGCACCCGCCAGAGCGATGACCGCGCAGACGAAGAAGATCGTCGCTTCCACGCTCAGTGCCCCCCGTGCCCGTGATCGAGGGTCACTCGGTCCTCCCCGGCCTCACCCTCATCCGGGTGTGAGGGCCGGTCGGCGTCCTGCTGGGGAGGCTCAGGAGACCTGATGCCGTATCCGAGCTCACCCGACCAGGCGACCAGCCCCTCGAAGTCGGCATCACCGCTCGGCGCGGTGGCCCGCATCCACGCCGAGGTGTACAGGTCCTCACCGTCGCGCCAGTCCTCCCAGGGGAGCTGCTTCGGGCGACCGTCATCACCGACCACCAGCTCGTCCTTCGTGTAGATGGCGTCATCCCGGTTGAGGAACGAGAACTCAAACAGCTTGGTCTCGGTGATGGCCTCGGTCGGGCAGGCCTCGACACACAGGTCGCAGTGGATGCAGCGCAGGTAGTTGATCTCGTAGATGAACCCGTAGCGCTCCCCTGGCGAGACCGGATCGTCCGGCGGATTGTCCGCGCCACGGACGTAGATGCAACGGGCAGGGCACACGCCCGCACACAGCTCGCAGCCGATGCACTTCTCCATCCCGTCCTCGTAACGATTGAGGACGTGGCGGCCGTGCAACCGCTCGGGCTTGGGGGCCTTCTGCTCGGGGTACGGAGTGGTGACCGTCCTGCCGATCTGGCGGGCCGTGACCAGGAACCCGTCGAGGTAGCCCATCAGTCGAGACCTCCCATGGCCCGCACCTCCTCGAGCCGGGTGCGGCGGGCCGTGCTCACTGCCAGGCGGAGCAACCCGGCCCCGGCCAACAGCACCAACACCGACACTCCGGCGACGACGACCGGGTTCCAGCCCTGCTCACGGCCGACGTCGAGCGCTGCGAGGAGCAGGAACCACCCGAGCGCGAGCGGGATCAACACCTTCCAACCGAGGTCCATGAGCTGGTCGTAGCGAAACCGGGGGAGCGTGGCCCGGAACCACACAAAGGTGAAGAGGAAGATCATCAGCTTGCCGAAGAACCAGATGCAGCCCCACAACCATCCGGGCCCCAACGGCGCCGGCCCCGCCGGGCCGCCCAGGAACAGGGTCACGATGATCGCCGACATGGTCACCGTGTTCATGAACTCCGCCAGGAAGAACAGCGCGAAGCGGATCGAGCTGTACTCGGTGTTGAATCCGCCCACCAGTTCCTGCTCGGCCTCCACCAGGTCGAACGGCGGGCGGTTGAGCTCGGCCGTGCCCGCGATGAGGAAGAGGACGAACGGCACCAGACCAACGAGGAGGATGTTCCAGTTCGGGAGGAAGCCTCCAGGCCCGTCGGCAGCCTGGGCAGCCACGATCCCGTGGGTGGTCAGCGTGCCGCTCTTGAGCACCACCGCGGCGACGGAGAGCCCCAGAGCGGCCTCGTAGGACACCATCTGGGCGGAGGCTCGCACCGAGCCGAGCAGTGGGTACTTCGAGCCAGAGGACCAACCGGCGAGCATCACCCCGTAGACCGCGACCGACGACATGGCCAACGCGAACAGGATGCCGATCGGCGGGTCGGCGAGCTGCAGGAACGTGTCATGCCCGAAGATGGTGACCACCCCGTCGTTCCCGCCATTGAAGTCACCTCCGAACGGCACGATCGAGAACAAGAGGAAGGCCGGGACGAAGGAGAGGAACGGAGCCAGGATGAACACACGCCGCTCGGCCTTCTCGGGCAGCAGGTCCTCCTTGAAGAACAGCTTGATGCCATCGGCGAGCGTCTGGAGAATCCCGAAGGGGCCGGCCAGGGCCGGACCGATCCGGTTCTGCATGTCGCCGATCAGCTTGCGCTCGAACCAGACCATCAGCATCGTCGCCACCAGCAAGAGCCCGAAGACAACGAGAACCTTCAGGACCACGATGCCGACGACGGCCGCGTCGACTCCGTCGACGAACAGCGGGTCGAATCCGAGGATCATGTGTCACTCCTCTCGATCCGCACGTCGGTGACCCGTTCGGAGGCGTCGATGAGCTCGGATACCGGCACGCCCGGCTGGTTCACCGCGACGGCGGCCAATCCTCGAGGGATGCCGTTGTCGATGCGGATCTCGACGTTGATGCTCCCTCGGGGGGACTTGACCCGCACGACCGATCCCTCCTCCACACCGAGCCGATCGAAGTCGTAACCGTTCACCCGCAAGACGGTGCCCGGGGCGAGCGCCGACAAGGAAGCGGCGTGCTGGACGAGGACCCCATCGTCGTAGAGCTTGCGGGTGGCCACGAGCCGCAACGAGTAGCTGTCGACCGGAGGAGGATCGGCAGCTGGCGCAGGCACATGCTCGAGCAGCGAGGGGAGCTCCACGTCCGCAACGACGCCATCGTCGACGCGCGACGGCGCGAGGCGACGGATCTCCTCCTGCGCGTCGCGCACGGAGGTGATGGCCAGATCGGCTCCCAACCGGCGAGCGATCTCCGCTGCGATCACCCAGTCGGGCTGCGCAGTGCCTGGTGGAGTGACCCGCTGACCCAGCGGCAGGCTCCTGCCCTCGAGGTTGGTGGTGGTCCCCACCACCTCGGCGAATCCCGCGGCGGGGAAGACCACACCCGCACGGCGAGACGACGGGGTGAGGAACTGGTCGACGGCGATCACGCTCGCTGCGCCCGCGAGCGCGTCCTCGGCGAGCTTGCGGTCCGGGAAGTCCGTGAGCGGGTCGGCGCCCAGCAGGATCAGCGCCCCGATCTCGCCCGCCGCCGCTGCTCGGAGCATGCCGAGCGCGTCGAGCCCTCTGGCCTCGGGCACGCCCGGCCAGTGAGCGGCGTACCAGGACCGGCCCACCTCCAAACTGACCCGGCCCGGCAGCACGCCCGGCGCCAGGCCCATCTCCAAAGCGCCGTGCACGTTCGCTCGCCGCAGGGCGCTCAGGAACCGCACCCCTGGGACGCCCGACAGCAGCACGGAGGCCGCGTCAGCGATGGCGGCCCCTGACTCGCCGACGCTCTGGCGCCCCAATACCACGGTGATCGGACCCTGCGCCGCATCGAGGAGGGCCTTGGCCCGTGCAAGGCGATCCGGCGCGACGCCGGCGACCTCACGTTCGGTACCGAGAGCCCCGGTGAGGACCTTCGCTACCTCTGCCTGCTCCCCCGGGCGGGCGGGCAGGGACACCGCGGCCAGCGCCGTGAGCCCGTTGGCGTGCGGGTGGCAGTCGATGACGGTCACGCCGTCGTTCACCACCGCGTGCCGGAGGCGCAGGAACAGGACCGGCAGCTCCTCCTTGAGATCGGGACAGAGGAGGATCACCGTGCCGCCGGGCGTGCACGCCTCGTCGATGGTGGCACGAGGCAAGCCGAGCACCAGTTCGGCCGGGAGGCCGTCGCCGAGCTGGGCGTCGACGTTGTCGGTGCCCATGACCCCCTTGGCGAGCTTCGCCCAGGCGTAAGCGCTCTCATCGCTCAGCCGGGCACCGCCCAGCACCGCCACGCCAGCCGGTCCACGAGCCTCGAGTGCGGAGCGGATGGCGCTCGCGGCCTGCTCGTAGGCATCGTGCCATCGGGTGGGCACCAGCTCGTCCCCACGCCGCAGCAGCGGGGCACCGAGCCGATCCTCGTGGTTGATCGCCTGGTGGCTGTAGCGCCCCTTGTCGCACAACCAGCCCCAGTTCACGTCGTCGGCGTCGAGCCCGACGTACCGCAGGACCTGGTTGCGGGAGGACTGCACCGCCAGGCGGCAGCCCACCGCGCAGCCCTGGCAGGTGGACTCCGTCTCCTCCAGGTCCCAGGGGCGGGCCCGGAACCGGTAGTCGACGGAGGTGAGCGCTCCCACCGGGCAGATCTGCACGGTGTTGCCGCTGAAGTAGGAGGCGAATGGCTGACCGGGGAAGGTGTTCACCTCGGTGTTGCCACCACGGTTGATGAACTGGATCAGTGGATCACCGGCGACGGTGTCCGCGAACCGGGTGCAGCGATCGCACAGGATGCACCGCTCGCGATCCAGCAGCACCAGGTCGCTGATCGGGATCGGCTTCTCGTAGTGGCGCTTCTCCTCGATGAAGCGGCTCTCGCCCGGGCCGTAGGCCATCGTCTGGTCCTGCAGTGGACACTCGCCGCCCTTGTCGCACACCGGGCAGTCCAGCGGATGGTTGATGAGCAGGAACTCGAGTACCCCCTCCTGCGCCTTCTTGGCCACGTCGGACTCGGTCTCGACGACCATCCCGGGTGTGCAGGTGAGCATGCAGCTCGGCTGCAACGCCGCGCCGCGGCCGGTATCGACCTCGACCAGGCACATCCGGCACATGCCAACCGGGGCCATGCGGGGGTGGTAGCAGAACCGCGGGATGTAGATCCCGTGGCGCTCGGCCGCCTCGATGAGCAGCTCGCCGTCGAGCGCCAGGAGCTCCTTGCCGTTGATCGTCACCGGCACACCATCGGTGGCCTGTTCGCCCACGACGTCGCTGGTCTGGTCAGCCATGGTGGCCTCCGAACGTCACCGGGGTCTCGAGCGCGGCGGGTCTCGCCGCACCGGACCCGGTGGCATCGACGGCGCCGCCGGCGTTCGGGTTGCGTGCGATGTGAGCCTCGAACTCGTGGCGGAAGCGCCGGATCGCCGATGCAACCGGTGAGACCGCGGAAGGGCCCAGCGGGCAGATGGTGGTCTGCTTCGGAGGCCACGTGATGCCCGGGCTGATGTTGTCGGCCACGTCCAGCAACAACTCCAGATCGCTCGCCCGTCCCTGACCGTCGAGGATCCGCTTGAGGATGCGCTCGAGCCAGGTCGTGCCTTCCCGGCACGGTGTGCACTTGCCGCAGGACTCGGCAGCGAAGAAGCGCACCACCCGGTGGCACGCCCTGACCGCATCGGTGGTCTCGTCCATGACCACGATGGCTCCCGAGCCGAGCATCGATCCCGCCCGGTCGACCGTCACCTTCTCGAGCGGCAGGTCGAGGTGCTCCTCGAAGAACCACGGGGACGACGCGCCCCCGGGGATGAAGGCTTTGAGCTGGCGATCACCGCGGATGCCGCCGGCATAGACGGGTGCGTAGATCAGGTCGCGGAACGTGGTGACGCCGTACTCGACTTCGAACACCCCGGGGTTCGCGACGTGCCCCGACACCGCGAACAGGCGGGTGCCCTTCGACGTCTCCGCGCCGAGCGCGCTGAAGGCCTCCGCCCCGTTGGCGACGATCCAGGGCACGTTCGACAGCGTCTCGATGTTGTTGACGATCGTCGGCTGCAGGTAGAGGCCCTTCGCTGCTGGGAAGTACGGCGGCTTCAGGCGAGGCATCCCGCGCTCGCCCTCCAGGCTCTCGATCAGGGCCGTCTCCTCCCCGACGATGTACGCGCCCGCTCCCCAGTGCAGGACGATGTCGAGGGAGAACTCCGAGCCCAGGATGTTGCGGCCGACGTAGCCAGCGGCATACGCCTCGTTGAGCGCGGCGGCGATCCGCTCCTGCGCAAGGGCCATCTCCCCCCGCACGTACAGGAAGGCCTGACTGCAACCGACGGCGTAGGAGGCGATCAGCACCCCTTCGATGATCTGGTGCGGGTCTCGCTCCATGAGCAGGCGGTCCTTGTAGGTACCCGGTTCGCTCTCGTCGCCGTTGACCACCAGGTAGCGGGGCCACACCCCCGGCGGGCAGAACCCCCACTTCACGCCGGCGGGGAACCCCGCTCCGCCGCGTCCGAGCAGGCTCGCGGCCTTCACCTCCTCGACGACGGCCGCGGGTGGCATGGCCAGCGCCTTGCGCAATGCCTGGTACCCACCCGTCGCCTCGTAGCGAGCCAGCGTGTGAGCGTCGTCGTAGCGGAAACGGCTGGTGACGATCTTCGGGGCGTCGGTGATCGCCATCACGCCCCTCCCCCGCTCGAGGTGCCCTTCATCCAGGCGGGCTCGACACCGCTCGACGGATCGGCCGGGCCGGCGGCTCGATCCGCGGGGATGTGCTGGCGGACGGTGGCCAGCGTGCCGTGCGGTGGCACGCCCTCGGCTCGCCCCGCTCGCAGGTCCTCGCAGAGCTGGTCGAAGGCCTCCGGCGTCACCCGGTAGCGGTAGCGGTAGTTGACCTGGAGGCACGGCGCCTCGGTGCACGCGGCGATGCAGGTGACCCCCTCGAGGGTGATGGCACCATCGGCGGTGGTCTGACCCGCCCGGATGCCGAGCTGCTCCTCGGCATGGTGGAGCAGCTCATCCGCGCCGAGCAGCATGCAGGAGATGTCGGTGCAGATGTTCACCACGTAACGCCCCACCGGCTCCAGCTTGAACATCTCGTAGAAGCTCGCCGTTCCGAGCACCTGCGCGGGCGTGCAGCCCACGAGCTCCGCGATGTGCTCCATGGCATCCTCCGCCAGATACCCGTCCTGCTCCTGAGCCAGGTGAAGCAACGGGATCAGCGCGGAACGTCGCCGCGGGTACCGGGAGAGGATCTCCCGAGCGACCGTTTCGTTCTCCGGGGACAGCCGGGCCATCAGCGATCGACCTCACCCATGATCGGGTCGACCGAGGAGATCACGGCCACCGCGTCGGCGACCAGGCCTCCGTGCATGAGATGGGGCAAGGCCTGGATGTTGAAGAAGCTCGGGGCCCGGATGTGCATCCGGTACGGGCGCGCCGAACCGTCACTCACGATGTAGCAGCCGAGCTCGCCTCTCGGCGACTCGACCGCCGCGTACGCCTCGCCTTCAGGGACCTTGAACCCCTCGGTGAAGATCTTGAAGTGGTGGATCAGCGCCTCCATCGACTCGTCGATCCGGGCTCTCGGCGGTGGGGTGACCTTCTTGTCCTGGATCCGGTAGTCACCGGCGGGCATGCGGTCCAGGACCTGGTGCACGATGCGGATCGACTCACGGATCTCGTTGAGGCGGATCGCGTACCGGTCGAACGAGTCACCGAACGTGCCGACGACGACGTCGAAGTCGACCTCGTCGTACGCCAGGTACGGCATGTCGCGGCGCAGGTCCCACGCGTAGCCCGTCGACCGCAGGATGGGGCCGGTGACCCCCAACGCCAGACACTCCTCGGCGGTGATCACACCGACACCCTGCAGGCGCTCCCGCCAGATCGGTTGCCCGGTCATCAGCGTGTCGTACTCCTCGAGTCGCGGTGGGATCATCTCGAGCAGCCGGAGCACCCCATCGCGCCAACCCGATGGCAGGTCAGCGGCCACACCCCCGGGTCGGATGTAGTTGTGGTTCATCCGCAACCCCGTCACCATCTGGAAGAAGCGGAGAACCTCCTCACGCTCGCGCCAGCCGTAGAGCATCATCGAGACCGCGCCCAGGTCCATGCCGTTGGTGGCCAGGAACAGCAGGTGCGAGGCGATGCGGTTGAGCTCGGTCATCAGCATGCGGATCCACACGGCACGGGGGGGAACCTCGATCCCGAGGAGCTTCTCCACGCACATCGAGAACACGAGCTCGTTGAACAGCGGCGACGCGTAGTCCATGCGGGTCACGTTGGTGGGGCCCTGGAGGTAGGTGAGCTCCTCACCGGTCCACTCCATCCCCGTGTGCAGATAGCCGATGACCGGCTTGCATCGCAGCACGGTTTCGCCCTGCAACTCGAGCATGAGGCGCAGCACGCCATGCGTGCTGGGATGCTGCGGCCCCATGTTGATGATCATGGTCTCGTCTTCAGGTGCCCGCTCAAGCTCGGCCTGCGCAGCGGCTTCGGCCTCCGACAACCGCAACACCGCGCCCTGCTCGCGCAGACGCTCGGCTGCGGCCGCCACACCGCGGCTCGTGAGCTCCTGGCTGCCTTCAGAGGTGAACGCCACGTCCGCCTCGGCGGCGAGTTGTCGGTCGGTCGAGCTCATGGACGTCAACGGTTCGAGGGTGCGCCTTTGAACTGAACGGGGATCCGGCCGGACTCGTAGTCCTTGCGGAGCGGATGACCGATCCAGTCCTCGGGCATGAGGATGCGAGTCAGGTCAGGATGACCGTCGAAGGTGATGCCGAACAGGTCGAAGACCTCACGCTCCGGAGCTTCGGTGCCCGGGTAGAGGCCCCACAGGCTCGGCATCGCCGGATCGTCGGCCGGAACCTGGCAGCGCACGCGGATGCGGCGCCGCCCCCGCGGGTCGAGGAGGTTCACGATCACCTCGAAGCGCTCCGGGACCACACCGGTGGGCAGGCCCGAACGCCCGGGATGGGTGAGGTAGTCGGCTGCGGTGAGATCCACACAGACCACGAAGCCGTCGTCGTACAGCACCCTGATGAGATCGAGGTACCCGGACCGATCGACGTGGAGCACCTGATCGCCGAACGCAGCCGTGACCGGCACCCCGTAGAGGGTCGCCGGCTCGGTCGGACGCTCGAGCTGCTCGGCCTGCTCAGCCGTCAGGGCCTGTTCGGACTCCTCGGCCACGGTCAGGACCTCCCGAGCACCACGCGGGCCTGTGTCTGCCCGTCACGCTGGTCGACCACCACGCCGGCTCCCTGCCCCGGCCGGCGGGTGATCTCGCCGGTCAGGATCTTGTGGTGGAGCGTCAGGATGGCGTGCATGAGGGTCTCCGGCCCGGGTGGGCAACCAGGGGCGTAGACATCCACGGGGACGACCTGGTCGACGCCCTGCACCAGTGCGTAGTTGTTGAACATGCCTCCGGTCGACGCGCAGACGCCCATCGAGATGACCCACTTCGGCTCCATCATCTGGTCGTAGACCTGCCGAAGGACGGGGGCCATCTTCTGGGACACCCGGCCGGCGACGATCATCAGGTCGGCCTGCCGAGGTGACGCGCGGAAGACCTCCATGCCGTAGCGGGCGAGGTCGTAGTGAGGGCCCCCGGTGGCCATCATCTCGATCGCGCAGCACGCCAGGCCGAAGGTCGCGGGAAACACGCTGCGGGCCCGGGCCCACTTGACCAGCCCTTCCAACGTCCCCGTGAGCAGGTTGTGCTGCAGCCCGGCCAACCCCTCCTCGCGAAATCCCCCGCCAGCCATCAGGCTGCCTCGCCGACCACAGCGGGCTGTCGGCCTTCGGTGCCGACCCGCCGGACCGTGGTCGCGGCCGTGCGGGTCGGGCTCACCAACTCGGACGGGCGCTCACGCCGGACCGGTCCCCACTCAAGCGCCCCTTTGGCGATGAGGTACACGAACGACTCGAACACCGCGAGGGCGAAGATCGCCACTGCGGCGATCCCGAAGCCGCCCAGGTCCCGGAACGCCAGCGCGAACGGGAAGAAGAAGATGATCTCGATATCGAAGACGATGAAGATCATCGCGACGAGGAAGAACTTCACCGGGAACCGCTCGGGGGGCTCCCGGGTCGGGATGATGCCGCACTCGTAGGGTGCGACTTTGGGAGGTGTCGGCTTCGGCGGGACGAGGAGGCGCTGCGCCACCCGGCTGACCGCGCCGAAGAGGACTGCCAGGACGAGCAGGGCGAAGATGGGCAGGTACTGGGCCATCGATCAGGCCCCCTTCGCCGCCTCGAGGTTCCTGGCGAGCGTCTTGTCGCGGTAGTGCAGGACGAGGGCGAAGAAGATGAACAGCGACAAGGAGATCACGAAGTAGAGGAAGGGGATCAGCCGCACGTTGCCCAGGTCACGTACCAGCACCACCGAGACGACCGGTGCGTTGCGGTCGACGACGGGCAGCGGCGGCGCCTCACCCGGCCTGGCCTGCTGGGGAACGACCGCTTGCACCTGCACCACCGCGAAGTGGGTGGGGTGCTTGAGCGTCAGGGTGTTGCGGATCTTGAGCCAGATCCGGCACAGCGGCTCGTCCGGGAGGAACTTGCCACCCTTGGCCTGCGGGCACTCCTGGGCCAGGCTCGGCTTGCCGCCGTACTCGAAGGTGTCGAGCTTCTTGTAGGCCGTGGCATCAGGGAAGAAGTTCGCGGCCTTCAGCGCGGCGTCGGCGGCCGCTTGTGACTCGCCGGCCGATGCGGAGGAGACCAGCCGCCAGCCGCCGAGTGCCTCCTTCTGCAGGTACTGCGCCACCAGGTCCGGATGGGAGTTCTGCAGGTCGGACAGCGTCGCGCCGTTCGGGAAGTCGGCAGCCACCTCGGGGTGCTCCGCCAGGATCCGATCGGCGGCAGGGAGGTCCTGGGGCAAGGGCAGTCGCGCCAGCTCCGCCGTCTTCGGCGGTGCTGGGTCCTGGGGGTCGTCGACGTAGATCTCGACGGGCTTCCACGACGGGTTCGTGCCCCGGGGCCCGATCCCCGGTGGGACGAGCCACCAGATCAGGGTGAGGATCACCATGAACCCGCTGAGGCTGGCGAGGGACACCAACATCCCCAGACGAGTGCCGAGGTTGGTGGCCAGCAGCAGGTACACCGATCCCATCAGGACGGCCACGCCGACGACGACGACGAGCACCCCCCGGATGTGGGGATCCCAGGCGATGCCGGCGAACACGGTGAGGAGATTCACGCTCACAAGCTCCGCTCGTACTGGACGACCGCGGCGATCTGCTCCTCGGTGAGCATCACCTGGTCAGGGGACATCGGGTAGATCTTCGGGCCCGGGATGTTCGGAGGGGTGACGTTGGGGTTGACCCCGAACCCTGGCATCTGACCGGCCCCGGACAGGCCGCTGGTGCCGTAGGACTTGCCTGCCACACCACCGACGGAGACGAACTCGATCTGCTGCTCTGCGGTCGGGAACTGCCGAAGCGAACGACCGCCGGTGAGGTTCCAGCCGAAGGCGCCACCACCCGGCACGCCCGGTTTGCCGTAGGACCACCCGTCGGTGTGACAGCGACCGCAGGAGTATGCCCCGCCGGCGAACTTGGTGTAGAGCCCCATGTTGAAGATCGCCTCGCCGAGCGTGGCGAAGTGCCCGCCCGGGGCGGTGCACTTGCCCTCCGCGTCGGGAGCGCAGGTGTCGGCGAGCTCTTTCTCGACCTCCGCACGGGCCTCCGGGCCCGAGAGCTGGATGCTCTGCAGGTAGTCAATGATGTTGTCGATCTGTTGATCGGTGAGCGGGCCGCCGCCCGCGGCCCCCCACGCGGGCATGGGGGAGAAGCCACGGCCGTAGATCAGGATGTTGCGCACCTCGTCGCGCGAATAGCGGAACAGCACGGTGTTGAGTGCGGGAGCCTGCCAGCTCACCTGGGCCACGAAGTCCCCGTTCGGAGCGGTGATGGTGTAGTTCGCGGCACCACCCACACCCTTCGGACCGTGGCACGCCGCACACTGAGCGCCGGTGTTGTAGAGCTCCTCACCCCGCTTGATAAACGTCTCGTTGTACGCCTCCACCCGGCCCTCCATCCGGCCCGGCTCGGCCAACCAGTACAGCGGCAGCGTCACCCCGATCACCGCGAG
>NZ_DAIUCK010000018.1:0-36397 GCF_036846205.1 Rhabdothermincola sp.
GGCGTAGAGCTGAACAGTTCGGGGAGATGGGGGATGGAGGGAGAGGGGGCCGCGGCGAGCTGGGGGCTCGGCGAGTTGGAGGCGTCCCGGGGACAGAGCCGGCAGCTCGTGCTCCGCTAGCGTGATCCGCTGGTGCGGGCCACCCCGGCACCGGAGGACCACATGACCGATCTCGCCATCCGTGAGCCGTCTGCCGAGCAGCCGGGCGTCACCGCGCCGGCGAGGTCCGGCACCCGGGTGCGCTGGTGGGTCCCGGTTCTCGCCTTCCTCGCCATCGGTGCGGTCCTGTGGTGCGTGGCCGCGCTCGCGGCGACGCACCTCCCCCGCGACGCCTACTTCCCCCGGCCCGAGCACGTGGCCGGTGGCAGCTGGTTCGAGGGCTGGCAGCGGTGGGACGCGTACTGGTACCGGGCCATCGTGCGCGACGGCTACGAGTACGACCCGGGCGTGCAGTCGTCCGTGGCGTTCTTCCCCGCATACCCGATCGTGGTGTGGCTGGCCTCGGGCCTGTTCCCCAGCATCTTCGTCACAGGCACGGTGATCACGGTGCTGTGCGGGTTGGTGGCGGCGGTCACCTTCTACCGGTGGTGTGCGCTGCGCCTGTCGCCTGCCGCGGCCGGCGCGGCGCTGCTCGCGCTGCTCCTGTACCCCTATGCCTGGTACCTCTACGGGCCGATCTACGCCGACGCGCTGTGCCTCGCGGCCGCGCTGGTCGGGTTCTACGCGGTCGAGCGCGACCACCTGTGGGTTGCGGGCCTGGCGGGTTTCGTGGCCTCTGCCTCGCGGCTGGTGGGCCTGGTGGTGGCGGTGGCGCTGGTCCTGCGGGTGATCGAGCGGCGAAATACGGCGATCCCCGCCGATGCGCGGCCGGCGACCGGGGCTGACTACGGTCGCCGGTCCGGGTGGCGGGCCGAGCTCGAGCGGCGCTTCGCACCCCGGGCATTCACCCGCCACGATGCGCCGGTTCTGCTGGCGTTCGGTGGCTTCGGGGGCTGGTGCGCGTATCTGTGGATCCGCTTCGGTGATCCCTTCCTGTTCTCGACCGTGCAGTCGGCGCCGGGCTGGGACCAATCGACCGGCCCGGCCACCTGGGTCAAGGCCCGTCTGATCGGGGAGATCTTCCGGGATCCGAGCTGGCACACCGCCGAGAAGCTCCTGCAAGCGGCCTTGGCCATCGCGGTGCTGCTGGCGGTGCCCCGGGTGGCCCGGCGACTCGGCTGGGCGTACGCCGCGCTCGCGCTCGGGGCGGTGCTGCTGCCGCTGGTGGGCACGAAGGATTTCATGGGCACCGGCCGCTACCTGCTGGCTGCGTTCCCCGTGTTCGCGGTAGTCGGCGAGCTGCTGAGTGAGCGACCACGCCTGCGGCTCGGGGTCCTCACCGGCTCGGGCCTGGTGCTGGTGGTGTTCACGGCGCTCTTCGCCAGGGGGTCGTACCTGTCATGACCGCTTCGTCGAGTCGGGTGGCGCTGGTGACCGGTGGGGGGCGAGGCATCGGCCGGGCGATCTCGCTGGGTCTCGCCGCGGACGGCATGGACGTGGCGGTCAACTTTCGCCGCGACCGGGAGGCCGCGGAAGCCACGGTCGAGGAGATCCGCTCGGCTGGTCGCCGGGCGCAGGCCTACCAGGCCAGCGTGGATCTGCTCGACGACGACCGCCGGCTGGTCGAAGCGGTGCTCGCCGACTTCGGGCGCCTGGACGTGCTGGTGTGCAACGCGGGTATCGCCAGCCGAGGCCAGAGTGTGGTGAACACCGACCCGGTCGAGCTGGAGCGGGTCATGCGCACCCACGCCTTTGGGGCGCACCATCTCTGCCAGCTGGCGGTGCCGGCGATGCGCGAGCAGGAGCGGGGGGATGTGATCCTCATCTCGTCGGTGGCGACGCTCACCCACGCCGCCAACGGCGGGCCCTACAACATGGCCAAGGCGGCCCTGGAGGCGCTCGGCTACACCCTGGCCAAGGAAGAGCTGCGCCACGACATCCGGGTGAACATCGTGGCTCCCGGCCTGGTCGACACCACGATGGGCCAGAAGCTCATGCGGGCCGTGGCCGGGGTGGACGACCTGCGGGCGCTCGACCCGTCGATGCCCTTCGGCCACGTCTGCACTCCCGACGACGTCGCCAACGTGGTGCGGTGGCTGGTGAGCCCGCAGAACACCTACGTGACCGGCCAGAAGATCAACGTCGACGGCCTGGCCAACTTTCTGCGCTGAACCGGTACGATAAACCCGTCCCAGGACGTGGAAAATCGACCGAAGGGCCGCCATGGCAGTCGACACCGATCTCGTGCTCACGGTCACCGAGCCGGCACTGGAGAAGATCCTCGAGATCCGCGACGGCGAGGACGACCCCACCTCGCTGGCGTTGCGGGTGGAGGTGGTCGGCCAGGACGGTCGGGAGTACGCCTACGACCTCGGCTTCGAGCCCCTCGACGACGCCGGGCCGGGTGATCACGTTTCCGACCAGGGGGGCCTGAAGGTGGTGGTGCCGGCCGGGAGCATCGAGCAGCTCCGTGGGGCCACGCTCGACCTGCCCCGCAACCCCGGCCAGGGTGGCCTGGTCATCCGCAACCCCAACCGGCCGAACCCCCTGCTGGGCGCCACGCTGGAGCTCACCGGCGATCTGGCGGAGAAGGTGCAGCAGCTCCTGGCCGAGTCGATCAACCCGTCGCTGGCCATGCACGGCGGGTACGCGTCGCTCGTGGGGGTGGAGGACACCAAGGTCTTCCTCACCATGGGCGGCGGTTGTCAGGGGTGCGCGCTCAGTGCGGCGACGTTGCGGGAAGGCATCCAGGTGGCCATCCGGGAGGCCATCCCCGAGGTCACCGAGGTCATCGACGTCACCGACCACGAGTCGGGGGAGAACCCCTTCTACCGCTGAGGCAGAGGCGGCGGGCGCCGACCGACCCGTCCCTGGCCCGATCAGGTCCGCTCAGCGAGCACGCCGCCGGCCTACGCTCACCGAGGTGACCACGGTGCAGCGGGTGGGGAGAGTGGCCCGCTGGGCCGGGCTGGTCCTCATCGGGGTGGCGGTGATCCTGGCGGTCCTCGGGTGGGCGATCCGCTGGCGGGCCGAGATCTCGGCCGTGGACGAGGCCGAGCGTCTCGAGGCCCCCGGGGAGCTGACCATGAAGCTCGACCCCGGCCGGCACGGCATCTGGGTGGAGCAGGGCCGGGGGCTCGCCTTCTACGACGTCACCATCGAGGGGCCTCGTGGTGACGTGCGGTACGCCGATTACGGGATGTTCGGCTCATCGGCGACGTTGACCCTCGACGGGACCGCGTACCGCATGGACGGCCACTTCGACGTGTCCACCGGTGGCAGGCACACCATCCGCTTCGAGAAGCGGGCGAACGCCAGCCACGAGATCGCCTCCGCGAAGGTCGCGGTCGGGCCGAACGACAACTTCGCCTTCCCGATCCCCACCTTCCTGGCCTGGTTGGCAGCTGCGCTCTGTCTTCTGTTGGGCTCGGCCAGCGGAAGCCTCGGCGTGCTCCTGGGGATCATCGGGCGCCGGCAGGCTGGCACCGGCTCGTCTCCCCCGCCTGGTCCGGCTGCTCCGCCTGGTCCGTCTGGCCCGCCTGCTGCACCGACCCCACGAGGTCCTACACCTCCGCCGCCCGGTCCGTCCGGCCCGCTCCGGCCGTTCTAGGCCTCGAGGTCAGCTCGACCGGTCAGCGCCGCTCGGTGCTGACCGAGCCGGCGGTGGCGAGCAGTTCCTTCGCCGACGCGGCCACTCCGGGGCCATCGAGGCCCAGGTCAGCCAGGATGGCGTCGGGCTTGCCGTGGGGGATGTACGCGGCGGGCACGCCGAGCACCCGCACCCGTGGGGCCGGGTGGCCGAGGGTGACCTCCGCGATCCGGTCGGCGATCGCCGCGCCCACCCCGCCATCGCGGAGCCCGTCCTCCACCGTGACCACGAAGGGGTGGCGGGCCGCGTCGGCGATGAGCTCGGGGTCGAGGGGGACGATCACCCGGGCGTCCCAGACCGTGGTCGAGACGCCCTCGGCTTCGAGCAGCTCGGCAGCGGCCTCGGCCGCGTCGAGCATCTTGCCCACCGCCACGATGCACAGCTCCGAGCCCGATCGCAGCTTGCGGCCCCGCAGGCCGTGGCCGACCTCGTCGGGGTTCGCCTGGGGGGCCATCGTCTTGGGCCAGCGGATGGCGACGGGGCCCGAGGTGATCTCCAGCGCGTCGTGGAGCATGACCTGCAGTTCCTGGTACGAAGACGGGGCGAACATCGTCATGCCCGGCACCTTGGTGAGGAGCACCATGTCGAGCAGGCCGTGGTGGCTGGCGCCATCGTCACCGGTGATGCCAGCCCGGTCGATGCAGAACACCACCGGCTGGTGGTGCAACCCGACGTCGAGATTGATCTGGTCGAAGGCCCGGGTGAGGAACGTCGAGTAGATCGCCACCACCGGGCGCAGCCCACCCATCGCCATGCCCGCCGCGGCAGTGACCGCGTGCTGCTCGGCGATGCCCACGTCGAAGAAACGGTCGGGGTAGCGCTCGGCGAAGGGCAGCAGACCGGTCGAGTCGGGCATGGCGGCGGTGATGGCCACGATCTCGGGGTGCTCTTCGGCCTCTTTCAGCAGCGCCTCGGTGAACGCCGCGGTGTAGCTGCCCGGCTTGGCCCCGCCGATGTCGTGCAACCGCTTGATCGGGTCGTTCTCCGCCGGCGCGTAGCCGCGACCTTTCTGGGTGTGCACGTGGATGACCTGTGGTCCGCCGATCTCGGCTGCGTTGCGCAGCGCTTCCTCGAGCCCGGCGATGTCGTGGCCGTCGAACGGCCCTGCGTAGCGGACACCGAGGGCCTCGAAGAACGCCGGTGGCTCCCACATCTCCCGGATCGCCGCCTTGGTGGCCTCCATGGCCCGTTCCAGCCGATCGCCGACCAGGGGCATCTCGGCGAGCAGCTTCTCGATGCGCGCCTGGCGGCGCATGTAGGTGGGGTTGTTGCGGATCTTGACCAGGCTCTCGCCGAGGCGGGAGATGGTGGGGGCGTAGGAGCGACCGTTGTCGTTCAGGATGATGATGCAGTCGCGGCCGGAGTGTCCGAGGTTGTTGAGGCCCTCGAAGGCCATGCCCCCGGTCATCGACCCGTCGCCGATCACCGCGATCACCCGCCGGCCCTCGCCCCCCTCGGCCTGCTGCGCGGTGGCCAGGCCGTGGGCGTAGCTGAGGATGGTTGACGCGTGGCTGTTCTCGATCCAGTCGTGCTCGGACTCGGCCCGACTCGGATAGCCGGACAGCCCACCCGCCTGCCGCAAGGTGGCGAACTGCGAACGCCGCCCGGTGATGATCTTGTGCACGTAGGCCTGGTGGCCCGTATCCCACAGGATGATGTCGCGGGGCGAGTCGAACACCCGGTGCAGCGCCAGGGTCAGCTCGACGACACCCAGGTTGGACCCGAGGTGCCCGTGACCGACCTGGTTGACGGAGTCCACGATGAACTGGCGGATCTCGGCCGCCAGGATCTCGAGCTGGTCGCGGTCGAGCGACTTCAGGTCTGCCGGCGAGTCGATGGTCTCGAGGATCATGTCTGGCCCTGGCCTTGCATCGAGGTCACGGTACCTGCCTCCCGCGCTGCGCGGTGCGTCGGGGTCACGGAGCCGGGTGCCGCTCAGGCCACCGCGGCCTGTCTCCTCCCGCCCACCGCGAAGGCGGGAGCGCCGAGGAGGCTGACGGCCACGTTGAGCAGGTAGAGCAGCAGCCCCAGAGCCACTGCCTGCTCAGCGGGCACGCCGAGCGGTGCCAGGAAGATCACGAACGCGCCCTCCCGCACCCCGAGACCGGAGATGCCGATGGGAAGCACCTGGGCGATCAGCACCGCGGGGAAGAACGCCAGCAACGGGGTCAGCCCCAGCTCGGCCAGCCCCACGGCGGCAGCAGCCATCAGAGCGGCCAGGCACAGCACGAGCTGGTACACCAGACCGACCCCGATCACGCTCAGTGCCGCCGTGGGATGGTGGCGCAGGCGGGACACGCCGAGGTGCACCGCCCCCACGAAGCGCAACCACCCCTGCCGGGTGCGGAAACGACCGCCGAGAGCGGGGTGGTCGGCGGCCACGAGCACCGCCACCAGCGCCCCGAGGGTGCCCGCGGCGATCAGCACGGCCAGCAGAGTGGCGCGCCCCAGCTCGAGCAGGTCGGGGTTGACCGCCAGGCCGATGAAGGTGATGAGCGGCAGCACCAGCCAGCCGGTGAGGCGTTCCAGCACCACCGACGCGAACGTGTCCGGTGGGTCGCCGTTCTCGCGGGCGAGGCGGCTGACCCGCAGCACGTCGCCGCCGATGGTGGTGGGCAACACGTTGGACACGAACTGGCCGGCGAAGTAGAGGGGCACGAGCCGGCGCAGCCGGGCCCGCAGACCGAGGGCCCGCAGCACCTGCTGCCAGCGCAGCGCGGAGAGCACGATGCCCACCAGCGTGAGCAGGGCGGCACCGGCGAGCCAGCCCCAGGTGGCCCTACTCCAGGTGGGCACCAGACGGTCCCACTCGAACTCCGGGATGCGGGTGAACAGCAGCCAGAGCATGGCGGCGCTGGCGAGGATCCGCACCGGGAGCACCCACCCCCGGCGCCTGCTGCACGCCTGCTCGTGGCCGGCCTCGGTCTGCTCGACCAGCTCGTCGACGGTCAGATCGGCGAGCGCCAGCAGTTCCTCGGCGGGAGGTCCCGTGGAGTCGCCAGATCCTGTAGCCACCCGACGATTGTACGACCGTGCCCGCCAGTTGGTCCGACTGGTACGGCCACCGAGGGGGCGTCCCTGCCGAGTGGTGCTCGCTACGCTGCCCCGGACCGACCGACCACGGAGGCGGTATGACGGAACTGAGCGGTCACGGCGGTGAGCACGCCGTGCGGGCGCTGCGACGGTTCGGGGTGCGGGAGATCTTCACCCTCTCCGGCGGGCACATCTTTCCCTTCTACGACGCGGCCCGGGCCCAGGACGTCCGGATCGTCGACGTCCGGCACGAGGCGACGGCCACCTTCGCCGCCGAAGGCATGGCGAAGCTCACCCGGCGACCGGGGGTGGCGGTGCTCACCGCGGGGCCGGGGGTCACCAACGGCGTGAGCGCTGTGACCAGCGCGTGGTTCAACGGCTCGCCGCTGGTGGTGCTCGGTGGCCGGGCGCCGCAGGGTCGCTGGGGAGCGGGCTCCCTGCAGGAGTTCGACCACGTGCCGGTGCTCGCCCCGATCACCAAGCACGCGGCGACCGTCACCGCGGTCGAGCGGATCGGTACCGACGTGGTGGCAGCGACGACTGCGGCGCTCACCCCGCACCGGGGGCCGGTGTTCCTCGACTTCCCGCTGGACGTGATCTTCGCCACCGGCACCGGCGACGTGCCCGACCGCCCCCCGATCACCGGGCCCGAGCCGGACCCGGACGACGTGCACCGCGCCGCGGCGATGCTGGCTGCCGCCGAGCGCCCGGCGTTGATCGCCGGCACCGACCTCTACTGGGCGGGCGCCTGGGGGGCGCTGCGCGAGCTGGTCGAGACGTTCGGGGTGCCCACATTCGTGAACGGGCTCGGCCGGGGCTGCCTGCCAGCCGACCATCACCTGGCCTTCAGCCGGACCCGCGGCCTGATCAAGACCGAGGCCGACCTGGTGGTGGTGGTGGGCACACCGCTGGATTTCCGGCTGTCGTTCGGCCAGTTCGGTGACGCGGGGGTGGTGCACATCGTCGATCACCCCTCGCAGCGAGCGGCCCACGTGGAGGTGGCCGTGTCACCGGCGGGGGACCTCACCGCGATCCTCGAGGGCATGGCCTCGTGGGAAGGCGATCGGCGGGATCACACCGCGTGGATCGAGCGGCTCCGTGCCGCCGAAGACGAGGCGGCAGCCGCCGAGGCCGCGCTCCTGGCCGCGGCCACCACCCCCATCAAGCCCACCCGGGTGTACGGCGAGCTGCGTCGGGTGCTCGACCGTGACGCGGTGGTCATCTGCGACGGCGGCGACTTCGTGTCCTACGCGGGCCGCTACGTCGACTCCTTCGAGCCGGGCTGTTGGTTGGATCCCGGCCCATACGGGTGTCTCGGCACCGGGCTGGGCTACGCGGCCGCCGCTCGCCTGGCGCACCCGGATCGGCAGGTGGTCCTGCTGCTCGGCGACGGCGCGGCCGGCTTCTCGCTCATGGACGTCGACACCCTCGTCCGGCACCGGCTGCCGGTGGTGATCGTCGTGGGCAACAACGGCATCTGGGGTCTCGAGAAGCACCCGATGAAGCTGCTCTACGGCTACGACGTGGCCGCGGACCTGCAGCCCGGGTGCCGGTACGACGAGGTGGTGCGAGCGCTCGGCGGTGCGGGGGAGACCGTGACCGACCCGTCCGAGCTGGGTGACGCGCTGAAGCGGGCCCTCGCCGCGGACACCCCGTACCTGGTGAACGTGATCACCGATCCGGCCGACATGTATCCCCGGTCGTCGAACCTGGCGTGAGGGTGTGACCGTCGTCGGGGCGGGTCGGGGTGGCGGATGCTGAGCGGGCGGCTCAGCCCCGGGCCTTCTCCAGGAACCGCTCGACGTCGACGATCACCCGGGTCACCCGGCCCACGGCGACCAGCCCCCGCTCGTCGTTGACCGACACCGTGAACACCACTCGCCGGCCGTTGACCTTCTCCACCGTGGCCTCGGCCACCACCCGGTGGCCGACCGCGGTGGGGGCCAGGTGGTCGAGCTGGACCTGCATGCCCACCGAGGTCTCCTGGGGGCCGAGCTCGCCGACGAGCGCCTTGACCGCAGCCTCCTCGCAGAGCGCCACCACCCTCGGGGTGGCCAGCACGGGCACGTCGCCGGAGCGGATGGCGATGGCGGTGTCGGCGTCGGCGACCTCGAGCTCGACCTCTGCACACAGGCCGGGACGTACGGGCACCGGGGTACGATAAGCCCCCTCCTGCCCGGTCAGCCAACCCGCCCGGAGGCCGCCGTGATCGACGAGTCAGTGATCAGCCGCGTGCTCGGCGCGGCGCTGCGCACCGGCGGCGACTTCGCCGAGATCTTCGCCGAGGACAAGCGCTCGTCGTCCGCGCTGCTCGACGACGGCAAGGTCGAAGAGCTCACCTCCGGCCGTGATCGAGGGGCCGGCATCCGGGTGGTGGTCGGTGAGACGACCGGCTTCGCCCACACTGCGGACCTCTCCGAGGCGGGGCTCACCGCGGCGGCCGAGGCCGCCGCCGCGGCGGCTCGCAGCGGCGGCGGGGGGGTGAGGACGGTGGCCCTCGAGCGGCGGGACGTCCCGCCGGCCTACCGGGTCGAGACCTATCCGGCTGACGTGCCGAAGGCCCGCAAGGTGGAGCTGCTGACCCGGGCCGACGAAGCCGCCCGGGCGGCGGGCTCGGCGGTCACCCAGGTGTCGGCCAGCTACGGCGACAGCCGGCGGCGGATCCTGGTGGCCAACAGCGACGGCCTCCTCACCGGCGACGACGTGGTCCGCACCCTGTTCACGGTCTCGGTCGTCGCCACCGGCGACACCGGGATGCAGACCGGGCGCGAGAGCGTCGGCCACACGGTGGGCTGGGAGCTGTTCGACCTCTACGACGTGGAGGAGCTGGCCCGCACCGCGGCCAGGCGGGCCCTCACCAAGCTCGACGCCAGGCCCGCTCCCAGCGGTGAGATGCCGGTGGTGATCGCGTCGGGTGGTGGGGGCGTGCTGTTCCATGAGGCCTGCGGGCACGGCCTGGAAGCCGACCTGGTCGGCAAGGGCGCGTCGGTGTTCAAGGGCCGGGTGGGCGAGCGGGTGGCGGCGAAGGGAGTCACGATCGTCGACGACGGCACCATGGCGAAGGAGTGGGGCAACTACGCCATCGACGACGAGGGCCACCCCGCGCAGCGCAACGTGCTCATCGAGGACGGGGTGCTCACCGACTACATGTGGGACCTGCTCCGGGCCCGCAAGGAGGGCCGGGCCAGTTCGGGCAACGGACGCCGCCAGAGCTACCAGCACCTGCCGATGGTCCGCATGACCAACACCTACCTGCTGGCCGGCGACGACGACCCCGAAGACATCATCGCTTCCACCGATCGGGGCGTGTACGTCAAGCACCTGGGCGGCGGGCAGGTCAACACCGCGACCGGTGACTTCGTGTTCGGCATGACTGAGGCCTACCTCATCGAGAACGGCGAGATCACCGACCCGATCCGGGAGGGCAACCTGATCGGCAACGGGCCCGAGGTGCTGACCCGCATCGACGCGCTCGGCAACGACTTCGCCATGGGGCCACCCGGCACGTGCGGCAAGGACGGCCAGGGCGTGCCGGTCGGTGACGGCGTGCCGACGCTGCGGGTCAGCTCCCTGACCGTCGGCGGCACCGCGGCGTGAGCGCCCAGCCCGACGGCGCCGAGCTGCTCGCCCTCGCCGAGCGGGTGGTCGCCCTGGCGGCCGGCGACGAGCAGGTCGAGGCTGTCGTCGTGCGCGACCTCGGCACCGAGATCAAGGTGTACGAGGGCGAGATCGAATCGTTGTCGTCCGCCCAGTCGCAGGGCATCGGCATCCGGGTGATCAAGGGTGGTCGTCAGGGGTTCGCCTACGCCGGCACCCTCGACGTCGACGTGGCGGCCGAGACCCTGGCCGAGGCCCGGGACAACGCCGGGTTCGGCACGGTCGACGAGTTCGCGGGCCTCGCCGAGCCTGACGGTGTCGCTCCTGCCGAGCTCCCACTGTGGTCCGATGCGCTGGCGTCGTTCCCGGCGGAGCGCAAGGTGGCCCTGGCGCTGGAGCTGGAGCGGGCGGTGCGGGGAGCCGACCCGCGCATCTCGGGGATCGAGTCCGCGGAGTACGTCGACTCGATGAGCGAGGCGGCGATCGTCACCACCACCGGCATCCGCGCCTACAGCCGGGACACCGGCTGCTACGTGTCGACCTACGCCATGGCCGAGCAGGACGGCGAGGTGCAGACCGGGTTCGGTTTCTCGGTGGGGCGCGATCCGGCGGAGCTCGACGTGGACCGAGCCGCGACCGACGCCGCCGAGCGGGCCACCCGCATGCTCGGGGCCACCAAGCCCCGCAGCGAGCGGCTGACCGTAGTGCTCGACCCGTGGGTCACCGCGCAGTTCCTCGGCATCCTGGCCTTCACGCTCAACGGTGAGTCGGTGCTCAAGGGCCGCTCCCTGTTCGCCGATCGGCTCGGCGAGGAGGTCGCCTCGCCGCTGGTCACCCTGGTCGACGACCCCACCGACATCCGGGCGTTCACCGCCACCGAGATCGACGGTGAGGGGCTGGCCACCCGCCGCAACGTGCTCATCGACGGCGGGCGGCTGGAGCGCTTCGTGCACAACGCCTACACCGCGCGCCGGGCCGGGACGGTGTCGACGGGCTCCGCGGTGCGGGGCTTCAAGAGCACCCCGGGCGTGGGCTGCATGGCCACCTCGCTGGTGCCGGGGTCGCAGGGGCAGGCGGAGCTGGTGCGGCTGGCGGGCGAGGGCGTGCTGGTGCAGGAGGTGGCCGGGTTGCACTCCGGCGTCAACCCGGTGAGCGGCGACTTCTCCACCGGGGCGGAGGGCCTCCGGATCCGTGGCGGCGAGCTGGCCGAGCCGGTTCGGGAGTTCACCATCGCGTCGACCCTGCAGAAGATGCTGCGTGACGTGGTCGCGGTCGGCAACGACCTGCAGTGGCTCCCCATGCCGGCGGCGGGGGTGAGCCTGGTGATCACCGACGTCACGGTCAGCGGCGCGTGAGCGAGCTGCTCGAGCTCGCCCGGCGGGTCGCCGAGCAGGCTCGGCCGGGTGAGCAGATCGAGGCCTACGTCGCTCGGGGCATGACGACCTCGGTGAAGGCCTACGGCGGCGAGGTCGAGTCGCTCACCTCGGCGGAGTCGTTCGGGGTGGGCATCCGGGTCGTCAGCGGGAAGCGGCAGGGTTTCGCGCACTGCGGCACCTTCGACGACGCGGTGGTGCTCGACACGCTGGCCGACGCCCGCGACAACGCCACCTTCGGGGAGCCGGACGAGTTCCACGGCCTCGCCGTTCCCGACGGGGTCCCCGAGCCCTCGCTCGAGCTGTGGCGGGACGAGCTGGTGTCGTTCCCCACCGCGGAGAAGGTGGCGCTGGCGCTCGAGCTGGAGCGGGCGACCGTCGGTCGTGATCCCCGGGTGACCGGCGTGCGCACCGCCACCTACGGCGACTCGCTGGGCGAGGTGGCGATCGCCACCAGCACCGGCATCGCGGCCCACGGGCGGGGGACGGGTTGCCACCTGTCGGTCTCCGCGCTGGCGGTGTCCGGTGACGAGACCAAGATCGGCGGTGGGGTGAGCGTCGGGCGGGGGCCGAGCGAGCTCGACGTGGAGGAGGCGGCCACCGATGCGGTGGATCGGGCGGTGCGCCTGTTCGGGGCGGTCAAGCCGCCGTCGCAGCGCTTGGCGGTGGTGTTCGAACCCCGGCTGGCCGCCACCCTGCTCGGGATCGCCGGCGCCACGCTCACCGGTGAGCGGGTGCTGAAGGGCCGCTCGCCGTTCGCCGATCGGCTCGGGGAGCAGATCGCGTCGCCGCTGCTGACGCTGGTCGACGACCCGACCGACCAGCGCTCGTTCGGCGCCGATCCCTTCGACGGGGAGGGCCTGGCCACCCGGCGCAACGTCCTCATCCACGACGGCGTGCTCCAGGGCTTCCTGCACGACACGTACTCCGGGCGCCGGGCCGGGGTGGGCTCGACCGCCTCGGCGGTGCGGGGCTACGCCTCGACCCCCGGGGTCGGGTGCCGGGCGCTCGCCATCGCCCCCGGGTCGGGCAGCCTCGACGAGCTCATCGGTGGGGTCGATCGAGGCGTGCTGGTGCAGTCGCTCACCGGGTTGCACTCGGGGGTGAACGCGGTGTCAGGGGACTTCTCGGTCGGCGCGGAGGGGCTGATGATCCGGGGCGGGACCCTCGCCGAGCCGGTGCGGGAGGTCACCATCGCCTCGACGCTCCAGCGCCTCCTGCTCGACATCCGCGCCGTCGGCTCGGACCTCGAGTGGCGGCCGGGCGGCACCGGCGCGTGCACCCTGGTCATCGAGGACGTGTCGCTCAGCGGGACGTGAGCTCCGCGGGCATCGGCGGCGAGACGATCACGGGGATCACCGAGCCGTCCAGCACACCACGGGCCACCGCGGGGACGTCCTGCTCGCCGACCGCGACGACGATGGCCTGATCGCCGATGTCCACCACCACCGCCTCCCGGGCCACCCACCGCCCGAGGGCGAGCAGGTCGACCCGGTCACCGACCCGGAGGGAGCTGAGCGGCGGGTCGACCGGTACGGCGATGGCCCGCGCCCCGGCCGGCAGCAGGGCGTGCGGGCCCTGTCGGCCGTCCGGCGCGAGCCGCGCCTCCACTACGGCTTCGCCGGCGAGGATCGGCTGGATCACCGTGCGGCCCGACGGGTCGGGCACGACCCCGCTCGGGAGCGCGAGGGACGGGAGTTCACGCCACTCGAGGTCGTCTGGTCGGATCTCCTCACCGGGTCGGAGGTCGTGGCGGGCGACGGGTACCCGCTGGCGTGGGCCGTAGCGGTCGGCGGTCTGCTCGGCGTTGGAGACGGTCACGGCCGCCAGGACGGCCAGGGCGGCTGCGGCCAGCGCGGTGACCGGCCAGTGACGGCGGGCGCGAAGCCGGAGGCGGAGCCCGGAGCGGGGCCGGGGCGGGTGATGCACGGCATCCTCCTGCGGGCGCGTCGAAGGACGGGAGGCGCAGGGGGAAGCGGCGTGAGGCTAGGCGCTCGCGGCTGCCGGCGTCGATGCCTTCTCGGAGCCCGAGGACGAACCCGACGCCGAGGATTCCGACCCGGACGAGCTCGACTCGGACGAGGATGACGATGTGCCGTTCGAGGAACGGCTGTCGGTCTTGTAGAACCCGCTGCCCTTGAAGGAGATGCCGACGTTGCCGAACACCTTGCGCAGCGAGCCCTCACAGGCGGGGCACTGGGTCAGGGGATCGTCGGAGA
Source organism: Rhabdothermincola sp. (assembly GCF_036846205.1). Classification (NCBI taxonomy): domain Bacteria; kingdom Bacillati; phylum Actinomycetota; class Acidimicrobiia; order Acidimicrobiales; family Iamiaceae; genus Rhabdothermincola; species Rhabdothermincola sp. Next base: position 13,911 of record NZ_DAIUCK010000018.1, read on the forward strand.
ACGCCTGGACGACTTCGAGCTCGTGCCCGCAGTCCCGGCAGCGGTACTCGTAGGTCGGCATGGTCCCTCTCTCGTCGTTCTCGTTGCCCGCTCACCGCCACCGTCCCGGCGGTTAGCACTCGACACCTGAGAGTGCCAGCATAGCGGGGCCTCCAGGCGGGAACCACCGGGCCTCGCCCGCCCTACGATGGCGGCCATGGCACCAGCGGTCACCAAGGCAGTCATCCCCGCCGCCGGCCTCGGGACCCGCTTCCTGCCGGCCACGAAGGCGCAGCCCAAGGAGATGCTGCCCGTCGTCGACAAGCCGGCGATCCAGTACGTGGTGGAGGAGGCGGTGCGGGCGGGGATCGACGACATCCTCATCATCACCGGGCGCGGCAAGCGTTCCCTGGAGGACCACTTCGACCGTAACTTCGAGCTCGAGTACTACCTGGAGCAGCGGGGCAAGATCCACGACCTGGGCGAGATCCAGGCCCTGGCGGAGATGGCCGACATCCACTACGTGCGCCAGGGCGAGCCCCTGGGTCTGGGGCACGCGGTGTCGGTGGCCCGCAAGCACGTGGGAGACAACCCCTTCGTGGTGATGCTCGGCGACGACATCATGGACCGGCGTTGCACCGTGCTCGCCGACATGATCGCCACCTTCGAGACGTACCAGCGGTCGGTGGTGGCCCTGTCGGAGTTCCCCATCGAGGAGATCTCCGCCTACGGGGTGGTGCGCCCCGAGACCGTCACCGACCACCTGGTGCGGGTGCTCGACATCGTGGAGAAGCCTCAGCCCGCGGCCGCCCCCTCCAACCTGGCGGTCATGGGCCGCTACGTGTTCACCCCGGAGATCTTCCACGCGCTCGAGCAGGTCAAGCCCGGGCACGGGGGTGAGATCCAGCTCACCGACGCCATCGCCCTGCTGCTGCGCGAGCAGGAGGTCTACGGCTACGTGTTCGGTGAGGGCCGCTACGACATCGGCAAGAAGCTCGACTACCTCCGGGCCACGGTGGAGCTGGCGATGGACCGCGAGGACCTGGGCCCGGAGTTCCGGGCCTTCCTGGCCGAGATCGTGCGCAAGCGCGGCCTGGCCTGAGCGGGCGATCGCGGTGGGGCTGGTCCCGCTCGCCGAGGCCCGCCGGCACGTGCTCGAGCGCTGCCCGCCCCTCGCGCCCATCTCGATGCCGGTCGGCGACGCGCTCGGATGCGTCACCGCGGCGGCGGTGGTGTGTGAGGAGCGGGTTCCCCCGTTCGACAACTCGGCCATGGACGGCTTCGCGCTCCGCGCGGCCGACGTGACGGGAGCTGGCCCGGCCAGCCCGGTCGTGCTCCGGGTCGTCGGCACGTTGCACGCCGGCTCCTCGCCCGACCTGGCGGTCGGGGAGGGCGAGGCGGTGCGCATCATGACCGGCGCCCCGCTGCCCGCCGGCGCCGATGCGGTGGTGATGGTGGAGTCCACCACCGAGCTCGACCGCGGCGGGGCGGTCGAGGTCCGCGAGGCGGTGCCGCCCGGCCGGAACGTGCGGCCCGCCGGTGACGACCTGCGCCCCGGCGAGGTGGTGATCGAGGCAGGGGTCGAGATCACTCCGGCTCGGGTCGGTGTGCTGGCCACGCTCGGCCGGGAGACCGTGGAGGTGCATCCCCGGCCTCGGGTGGGGGTGCTCTCGACGGGCGACGAGCTCGTCGACGGCCCCGGCGCGCTGGGCCCCGGCCAGATCCGGGACTCGAACCGCCCGATGCTGCTGGCCCTGGTGCGCGCCTCGGGCTTCGCCCCCGTCGATCTGGGCCGGGTGCCCGACGACCTGGGGGCCATCCGGGCCGTGCTCGGCTCGGCGTCGAGGGCCTGCGACGCGGTGATCACGAGCGGCGGGGTGAGCATGGGTCAGGCCGACCTGGTCAAGGTGGTGCTCGACGAGGCCGGCGAGCTGCGCTGGATGCAGGTCGCGATCAAGCCCGCCAAGCCCTTCGCGTTCGGCACCCTGGCCCGGGGTGGCAGCGGTGGCGTGCGGGTGCCCGTGTTCGGTCTCCCGGGCAACCCCGTGTCCTCGGTGGTGTCCTTCGAGCTGTTGGCCCGGCCGGCGCTGCGCCGGATGGCGGGCTTCCCCGCCGATCAGCTCGACCGGCCCCGCGTGGTGGCGGTGGCCGACGCCCCGCTGCCACGCCGGCCCGACGGCAAGGTCCACTTCGTGCGGGTGGTCTGCCGCTACGGCGAGGACGGCGCCTACCACGTGCGCTCCGCGGGCGGGCAGGGCTCGCACCAGCTCGGCTCCCTCACCGGTGCGAACGCGCTGGCGGTACTGCCCGACGGTGACGGTGCCGACTCGGGCGACACGGTGGAGGTCATCCTGCTCCAGCCCTGACCTCGGTCCCGCGCCAGCGGGCTCCCCGGGCGCGTAGCCTGGCAGGCGATGGGGCAGGGGCTGGTGGACTCGTTCGGCCGGGTGCACCGCGACCTGCGCATCTCGGTCACCGACCGGTGCAACTTCCGCTGCACCTACTGCATGCCCGAGGAGGGCATGGCCTGGTTGCCGCGCCGGGAGCTGCTCACCTACGAGGAGATCGAGCGGGTGGCCCGCCTGCTCGTCGAGCGCTACGGGTTCGAGAGCATCCGCATCACTGGTGGGGAACCCACCGTGCGGGCCCATCTGCCGGTGCTCATCGAGAAGCTGAGCCGGCTCCCGGTGGACCTGGCGCTCACCACCAACGGCGTCTCGCTGCGCCTCATCGCCCACGACCTCGCCGCCGCCGGCCTCACCCGGATCAACATCTCGCTCGACTCGCTGCGGGCGGAGCGCTTCGCGGCCATCACCCGCCGTGACTCGCTGGCCGAGGTGCTGGAAGGGATCGACGCCGCCCTCGACGCGGGGCTGGCGCCGGTGAAGGTCAACGTGGTGGTGATGCGCGGCGTCAACGACGACGAGCTGGTCGATTTCGCGGCGTTCGGCCGGGCTCGTGGGGTGACCGTGCGGTTCATCGAGTACATGCCGCTCGACGCCGCCGGCGCGTGGACCAACGACCAGGTGGTGGGCCGGGAGGAGATCGTGGCCACCATCGGTTCGGTCTTCCCGCTGGAGGCCGTGGGCCGTCCCGACGGGGCCCCCGCCGAGCGATTCCGCTTCGCCGACGGCGGGGGCGAGATCGGGGTCATCCCGAGTGTCACCCAGCCGTTCTGTGGAACGTGCGACCGGGTGCGCCTCACCGCCGAGGGCCAGCTGCGGAACTGCCTCTTCGCCCTCACCGAGCTCGACCTGCGGGCGCTGCTGCGCCGGGGCGCGTCCGACGACGAGATCGGCGCGGCCATCCAGCAGGCGGTGGCCACCAAGTGGGCCGGTCACCTCATCAACCAGCCGGTGTTCATCCGCCCGCCGCGCAGCATGAGCCAGATCGGCGGCTGACCACATCGGTCCTGGTCACCCTGCCGCGGGAGCCGGTCGGTCCGACCACCTAGACTCGGCGCCCATGTCCGACCGTGGCCTCACCCATCTCGATCCTCTCGGCCGGGCGCGCATGGTCGACGTGACGCCCAAGGAGGCCACCCACCGCCGGGCCATCGCCCGGGGCCGGGTGTCCATGTCGCCCGAGACCGCGTCGCTGGTCGCTCGCGGTGCCATCACCAAAGGCGACGTGCTGGCCGTGGCCCGGGTGGCGGGCATCCAGGCCGCCAAGCGCACGCCCGACCTGATCCCGCTGTGCCACCCCTTGCTGGTGGGGTCGGTCCTCATCAACTTCCGGATCGAGGACAGCCACATCGAGGTGGAGGCCCAGGTCGACACCGTCGACCGCACCGGCGTCGAGATGGAGGCCATGACCGCCTGCTCCGTGGCCCTGCTGACCATCTACGACATGTGCAAGTCCGTCGACCGCTCGATGGTCATCGGTGAGGTCGCCCTGTGGGAGAAGACGGGTGGGCGCTCGGGACCGTACCGGCGGGACCCGACCGACACCCTCGACTTCTAGACCGGCCCCGATCGCCTGCCCCGGTCGGCCCCCGGTCGGGGCATCAGGTGGCGGTTGTCGCGCGTTCGTAGTAGAAACGTAACGTAAGCGCGAACCGGGCCCTCGCGGCAGGGCCATCCACCACTTTCCGCACCGCCGTGACTACGGTCACCCGACAGCAAAGGTAGGCAACGGAGCGTGACACTCATGGTGCTGTTCCTGCTGGCGGCCCTGTGGGCGGTGTATCTGGCCTCGTGGTTCCGGGGCCGCAGCGAGCGGAGCGTCAACTCCATCTCCTCGTTCAACAAGCACCTCTCGGTCCTGGAGCGCACCTCTCCGGCCCGCCGCGGGCTGCCGGCGGTGCAGACCCACACCTCTCGGGCCACCGTCACCCCGCTCTACGGCCCCGCACCGGTGGTCGGCCGCCGACCGGGCACCATGACCGTCAGCGAGGCCCGCCGCCGCCGGCGCGACGTGCTGTTCGTGCTGGGTGGGGCTGCGCTGGTCACGCTGTTGCTCGCGGTCGTGGCGGGCGGCATCTTCGTGTGGATGCAGGTGCTCGCCGACGTGCTCCTGCTCACGTACGCGGGCCTGCTCGTACGGACGCAGCAACTTGCCGCCGAGCGTCGTACGAAGGTCCGTTACCTCGCCTCCCCGGTGGGCATGGCGGCTGAGCCCGCCTACTACCTGCCCCGGTCCGCCTCGGCGAACTGAGCGGCGGAGGCAGCGTGCCCGGCGCGGCCGGCCCCGACCGTGCCGCCTTCCGCCAGCAACTCGACGCGGCGATCGAGTCCATCGACGCCCAGCTGCGGGCGGCGCACGAAGCCCGGGAGCAGGCGCTGCCAGCTTGCCGGCGGGTGATCCGGGCCGCGGGCAGCTCGATCCGCTCGGTTCATCGGCTCGAGGCCGATCGGGCCGCCGCCCTCGCGGCCGAGGCGGAAGCGGCCCTGCGGGAGGCGCAGGAGGCGCTGGCCCCGTTCCCCGAGGTGGCCTACGCCGGGTTCCTCCACGACGCCGAGAAGGAGTACGCCGAGGCCCGCTTCACCGCCGCGCTGGTGGCGGGCGGCGTGCTGCCTGGCCCGGCGGAGCTCGGCGTGGCCCCGGCCTCGTGGCTGCGGGGCCTGGCGGAGGCGGCCAGCGAGCTGCGCCGGCACGCGCTCGACCGCCTGCGCGACGGCGACCTGACGGCGGCGGAGACGCTGCTCGGGGTCATGGACGACGCCTACGACTCGTTGATGGCCATCGACTATCCCGACGCCATCACCAACGGCCTGCGCCGCACCGTCGACGCCCTCCGGGCGGTGCTGGAGCGCACCCGCGGGGATGTCACCGCCACCGCGGTGCAGGCCCGCCTCCAGCGGGCACTGGAGGAGGCGCAGGGCATCTGAGACCCCCCGAGGGGTTTCGGAGGGTGGAGGCGCCCCGGCTATCCTGAAGGGTCCCCTGGGGGTGTAGCTCAGCTGGCTAGAGCGCTTCGGTCGCATCGAAGAGGCCGTGGGTTCGAATCCCATCACCTCCACTGGTCGCTCGTCAGAGCCCCACGACGGTGACGTCGGGGTAGGCCGCGGCGAGTCGCTGGAGGTCGTCGGGGTCGCCCGTGAGCACCACCCCGCCCCCGCGCTCGACGGCTGCGGCCACGGCGTGCGCGTCCGCCAGGAAGGACGAGTCGGCTCTGGACGCCACCAGCACGGCACCCACCGCCCGGACGAAGCCTCGATCGGTGTCGCGGACGCTGATCCAGCTCTGACGGTTCAGGCAGGTGTCGATGATCGGGTCGTGGCGAGGCCCTCGATAGAGCTCGGCCAGCGTCACCGCGGGCACCACGATGTCGCGGCGCAGGCGTCGGGCGGCCTCGAGCGCGGCACGCACCTCGTCATGGCCCGATCCCCGACCTCGGGCCAGCGCGACGAGCGCCTCGGCGTCGAGCACCACGACCTTCACGCCAGCAGGTCGAGGTACTTGCGCACCAAGCGTTCGTCGACCGGTCCGCGGGTCGCTTCGAGGTGGTCGAGCATCTCGGTGAGCAGGCGATTCCGCCGGCGCTGCTCGTGCTCGAGGCGGACGGCCTCGGCACCACCGATCCCCGGGGAGCGTTCGACCATCGCTACCGGACCACCCCTTCGGCGAAGAGGGTGTCGATCTCGGCCGCCGAGAAGCCGCGCTCACCGAGCACCTCGCGGGTGTGGGCGCCGACGGCCGGCGCCGGGTCGCCGGGTCGGGGTCGCACGCCGTCGACGACCGGCGCGGGGCCGGGTTGGCGGATGCGGCCCATGACCGGATGGTCGACGACCTCGAGGATGCCGGAGGCCGCGATCTGCGGGTCGAGATGCAGCTCGCCCAGCTCCCGCACCGGTGCGCAGGGCACGTCGGCTCGCCGCAGCCGCTCGACCACCTCGTCGGTCGACAGCTCGCGGATCCGTTGCCGCACCGCCCGCATGATGGTCGCCCCGCCGGCCATGCGGGCGCCCGTGTCGCTCAGGTCGCCTCCGGTGTCGTCACCCTCCTCGGTGAGGATGGCGCTGACCAGCCCGTCCCACTGCTTCGCGGTCAGGGTCACCAGCACCACGTGACCGTCGGCGGTGGGTGTGGTGCGGAAGCTGCGGCTCACCGGTGGCAGGAGCTCGACGTCCTCGAGGCAGGTGTCGTTCATCATCCCGTCCGGCCACAGGAACGCCAGGGCGACGTCGAGCATCGACACGTCGATGCGCACGCCCCGGCCGGTGGACACCCGCTGCAGCAGCGCCGCGGTGATCGCCTGGGCGAGGGTGTACGCGCTGGCCTTGTCGATCGCCCCCTGCCGCACCAGGTCGGGCCCGTCGCTGCCCGCTTGGATGGCGGCGAAGCCCGACAGCGCCTGCACCACGTGGTCGTAGGCCGGCTGGGTGGCGAGCGGGCCGTGCGGACCGAAGCCGCTGATCGATCCGTAGACGAGGCGGGGGTTGGCGGCCATGAGCCGGTCGGCGTCCAGCCCCAGGCGCTCGACCACCCCGGGGCGGAAGTTCTGCACGAACACGTCCGCGTCCGCGGCCAGGCGCCGCACCACCTCGACCCCCACTCCGGTCGACAGGTCCACCGCGATCGATCGCTTGCCCCGGTTGAGGTTGGCGAAGTACGCGCTCATGCCGCCGTTGCCGGTGCCCACGGTGCGGATGAGATCCCCCTCGGGCGGTTCGACCTTCACCACGTCCGCGCCCTGGTCGGCCAGCACCATGGTGGCCAGCGGCCCCGACATGTTGCTGGTGAGATCCACGACGCGGATGCCCGCCAGCGGGTGGAACCCAGGCTCCGTCATGGCCGGCAACGTAGTGGGTCCTCACCGCCGGCGAGCGTCCGGGCGGCGAGACGGGGCGCCGCGCCCGCCACGTACGCTTCGCCGGTGAGCGACTGGCAGGCGATCGGCGTCGAGCGCGGCGACGACGGGCGCCGGCGGTGCGGGTGGTGCACCTCGGCCCCCGACTACCTCGCCTACCACGACCAGGAGTGGGGCCGTCCCGTCGTCGACGACATCCGCATCTACGAGAAGCTCTGCCTGGAAGGCTTCCAGTCGGGGCTCTCGTGGCTCACGATCCTGCGCAAGCGCGAGGGGTTCCGCCGGGCGTTCTGCGGTTTCGATCCCGAGCAGGTGGCCCGCTTCGGGGAGCAGACCGTCGACCGGCTGCTCGCGGACGCCGCCATCATCCGCCATCGAGGCAAGATCGAAGCGGCCATCGCCAACGCCCGAGCCACGCTCGAGGTGCAGGCCCGGTACGGATCCCTCGGCGCGTTGGTGTGGTCGTTCGAGCCCCCGAGGCGGCGCCGGGCGCCGCAGCGTCTCGAGGAGCTCGCATCGGCCACACCGGAGTCCACCGCGCTGGCCAGGGAGCTGAAGCGCTTCGGCTTCCGGTTCGTGGGCCCGACCACCGCGTACGCGGCGATGCAGTCGCTCGGGCTGGTGAACGATCACCTGGCCGGCTGCCACGCCCGCCCGGTATGTGAGCGGGAGCGACGGGCGCTGGGGGCGAGGCCGGTCTGACCCGATCTCGTCAGACGCCGACGCCGACGCGGACGTCGCTCAGATGGTGCCGGCCCAGATGAGCGCCGTGGCCACCGCCGCCGCCCCGAGCCGGTACCAGCCGAAGATGGCCAGGCTGTGGCGTTGCAGGTAGCCGACCATCCACCGGATGGCCACCCCGGCCGCCACGAACGCCACCACCAGGCCGACCAGCGGGTTGAACCAGCCGTAGGCGTCGAGCATGAGTGACCCGTCCTTCAGCGCCTCGTACGCGGTGGCGGCACCGAGGGTGACCAGGCCGAGCAGGAAGCTGAACTCCACCGCGGCCCCCAGGCTCAGCCCGACCGCCAGCCCGGCGAGGATTGTCACCAGGCTGCGGCTGGTGCCCGGCCACAGCGCCAGACACTGCACCACCCCGATGACGAGCGCTTGGCGGGCGCTGATGGTCTCGAGGGCCCGCCCACCGGCGTGGCGCTCCCAGCGAGGGGCAACCAGCAGGATCACCAGCCCGCCCACCGCCCAGGCGATGACCACCGGACCCGCGCCGAGCAGGTGGTCCTTGATGGGTCGCTCGAACGCCAGGGCGATCACCACCGCGGGCAGGAACGCCAGCACCAAGCCGGTGAAGACCCGGCGGCCTTCGGGGTCCCGCCCGAGGATGCCGACCACCATCGACCGCAGCCGCCGGAAATACAGGAGCACCACGGCGAGGATGGCGCCGGCCTGGATCGCGATCGCATAGGCATCCGCGGCGGGTTTGGTGGCGTCGCTCTCGCCGATGCCGAGCAGCCGCTGGGCCACCAGCAGGTGGCCGGTGGAGCTGATGGGTAGGAACTCGGTCACGCCCTCCACCAGCCCGAGCACCGCGGCCTTGCCCGCGGTCATCTCCGAGCCGGCTGCGGTCGGGTCCGCAGGCTCGGAGGTCGCGGGAACGGCCATGGCCCGCACCGGCCCGAAGAGGGCCACGGCGATCACGAGCGCCGCGAGCGCGAGCAGGCAACGGCGAGGCTGTGAGCGGGTGGGGGGCACGGCAGCGGACGCTACCGCGGCGAATCCCTACGATGGGTTCATGCGCCCCACGGCTCCCGGGCTCACCAGGCCCCTCACCGACCCCAGCTTCTACGCCGGTGACCCCTTCCCCCTCTACGCCCGGTTGCGGGCCGAGGCTCCTTTCGTATGGCACGACGACCCGGGGTTCTGGGTGGCCAGCACCTACGACGACGTCATGCGCATCTCGAAGGACCCGGAGACCTTCTGCTCGGGCAAGGGCGTGCTGCTGATGGATCTCGGTCGGGAGCTACCGGAGATCCCCGGTGCCCTGCTGTATGTCGATCCCCCCGACCACACCCGGTACCGCCGGATCGTGCAACCGGCGTTCGCACCGTCGCGGGTCAAAGCACTCGAGCCCGCGATCCGGGCGCAGGCGAGAAAGCTGCTCGACGCCCTGCCCGAAGGCGAGGTCGTGGACCTGGTCGAGGCGGTGGCGGTCCCCTTCCCGCTGGTGGTGATCGCCGAGCTGCTCGGGGTACCGGCGGAGGACTGGCGCCGGTTCTACGAGTGGTCCGACCACGCGATCGCGGCGGGCACCCGGCAGACTGACGAGAACATGGCCGCGCTGGCCGAGATGGCGGAGTTCTTCCTGGGGGTCATCGCCGAGAAGCAACGGCACCCGGGCGACGATCTGGTCTCGGTGCTGGCCACCGTCGAGGTCGACGGCGAGCGGCTCAACGACGGCGAGCTGATGATGTTCTGCGGTCAGCTCCTGGTCGCCGGCAACGAGACGACCCGCAACCTGGTCTCGGGCGGGCTGGTGGCGTTGGCGGAGCATCCCGACCAGTGGGCCCGCCTGCGTGCCGACCGGACGCTCGTGCCCAGCGCCGTCGAGGAGCTGCTCCGCTGGACCACCCCGGTGATCAGCTTCTTCCGCACCGCGACCCGGGAGGTGACGATCCACGGCCAGCGCGTGCACGCCGGCGACCCGGTGATGCTGTTGTACGCCTCCGCGAACCGGGACGAAGCGGCGTTCGGCCCGACGGCGGGCCAGCTCGACGTGGCTCGGGACCCGAACCAGCAGGTGGCGTTCGGGTTCGGGCAGCACTACTGCCTGGGCGCGGCGCTCGCCCGCCTCGAGGGTCGGGTCATGCTCGAGGAGATCCTCGACCGGTTCGAGGAGCTCGAGCTCGTCGGTGAGCCCGGCCGGCTCGAGTCCGCGGGGGTGGTGTCCGGCTGGACCAGCGTGCCGATGATCCTCCGGTGATCGCCGGGTGACCCACCACCACGTGGTACGTCGCCCTGCGATGGGTCGTCAGGTGAAGATGATCTGGCCCCCGGCTGCCTGTTCGTAGAACTCCCCCACGGTGATGATGTCCTGCACCTGCTCGACGAAGTCGTCGCGGTCGAGTCCGAACATGTCCACGGACGCCTTGCACGCGTAGAGCCCGGCACCGGTGTCGGCGATCATCTCGACGAACTCGGGGATCGGCGGGATGTCGAGCTCGGACATCTTCTTCTCCATCATGTGGGTGGCGAGCGCCGACATGCCGGGCAGACCGCCGATGAGGGTGGCCAGGTGCATGCCGGGATTCCCGACCGTGGCCACCTTGATGTGGTCGTGGCGCTTCTTGTGGATGGCGTCGAGCCCGAAGAAGGTGAAGAACAGGTTGGCTTCGATGCCCTCGGCCCGCGCGCCGTTGGCCATGATCAGGCCCGGGTAGATGCCTTCGAGCGATCCCTTCGAGATGACGATCGAGACCTTCTGGATGGGTTCGGCTCCCATCGACGTCCTCCTGGCTGGTGGCTGGCGGCGCTCAGATGCAGCCGCGGGGCTTGGGGATTCCGGCGATCTTGGCGGCCACCTTCGCGGGGCCCTTGGGGAAGAGCTGGTAGAGCTCCTTCACGGAGACGCCCGAGGTCTTGCCGAGCACCCGCACCGTGGGGCCGGTTCCCTTCTCGGCGTACTCCTTGCGCATGAACTCGATGACCTGCCAGTGCTTCGGCGTCAGCTCGCCGATGCCTTCCTGCCGGGCCAGCTCGGTCGCCATCTCGGGCGTCCACTGCTCGGGGTGCTCGAAGAACCCTTCGTCGTTCACCGCGACGGTGGTGCCGGCGATGGTCTCGGTGGGCATGGGGAGCTCCTTTCGTCGTGTGCTCGTTCGTGCTCGGTTCGTACGGGCCCGTTCAGGGCCGGTGCTTGCCGGCCATCGACATGCCGGCGTGGATGCCCGGGATGTCCCGGCCGGGGAGCAGCACGTGCCAGTAGAACCACTGGAACATGAGCTTCCCCAGGTGGTTGAGGCGGGACTCGGCGAGCAGCGGCATCGGTCCCATCCGGCCGGGGAAGTGGCCGGGCAGGGGCTCGGTGTCGTAGTTGAAGTCGATGAGCAGCGCCTTGTCGAAGCCGGTCTCGATGAAGCAGTTGGCGTGGCCGTCGTACGACGCGGCCAGCGGCCGCCCCTCGAGGTAGGCCACCACGTTCGCCTCGAGCACTTCCCCCTGGAAGTGGGTGACCGACCCCGCCTTCGACGCCGGGACGTTCGCGGCGTCGCCGAGGGCGAACACGTTCGGCTTGACCTTCGACTGGAGGGTGTGCTCATCGGTGGGCACGAAGTCGAGCTCGTCGCCGAGCCCGGGCGAGCGACCGACGTACGGCGCGCCCGCGTGGAGGGGGATCACCACGGCCAGATCGAAGGGCACCTCGCGCTCGTCGTAGGAGATCAACCGGCCCCCGGCGCCGTCGACCTCGCCGGTGTTGAACTCGGTCTCGAGGTTGACGCCCTTCTCGGCGAGCAGGTCGGCGAGGGTGCTCGCCGCGACGGGCTTGGTGAAGGCCGCGTCGAGGGGGGTGACGTAGGTGAGATCGACCCGGTCCCGGATGCCGCGTTCGTGGAAGTACCAGTCGGCGAGGAAGCAGAACTCCAGCGGCGCGACGGGGCACTTGATCGGCAGGTCGATGACGTTGACCACCAGCCGGCCACCGTCGAAGCCCGCCAGTGCCCGCTCCAGCGCGGTCGCGCCGGCGAGGTCGTAGAAGGTGAAGACCCGCTCCATCCATCCCGGCCCGGTCAGGCCGTCCGTCTCCTCCGGCCGCAACACGGCACCCGTCGCCACCACCAGCACGTCGTAGGGCAGCGTGGTGCCGTCGACGAGGCGGACATGGTCGGTGGCGAGGTCGACGGCGTCGATCTCGCACTGGATGTAGTTGATCTCCCCGCGCAGCTGCTGCCGCCGCGGCCGGACCAGGTCTTCGCGGTGGGTGAGGCCGAACGGCACGAACAGCAGCCCCGGCTGGTAGACGTGCTCGCCGTCCCGATCCACCACGGTGATGTCGAGCTCGCCGGCCGGGTACCGGTGACGGAGCCGGTTCGCGATGATGGTGCCGCCGGTTCCGGCACCGAGGATCACGACGCGTCGCATGGTTCGAGGGTGCCCCGGCCGCCGGTGCCGGTCGTAGGGTCGAACGTCACCGGGTCGTGCCGCGGAGGTCCCGACCACCGCGACCGGTGCTCGGGTGGCACGGCGTGAGGGAGCGGGACCGGGCGTCGAGGTGCGGTGACGGATACGGGGTGATGCCGGGATGATGCCGCGATGACCACGTCGCCGGAGGAGATCGAGCGGGCTGTCGCCGTGCTGCGCGCCGGTGGGCTGGTGGCGTTCCCGACCGAGACCGTCTACGGGCTCGGCGCCGACGCGGCGAACCCCACCGCCGTTCGCCGGGTGTTCGAGGTGAAGGGCCGCCCCGCCACCCACCCGCTGATCGTGCACCTGGGCTCCGCCGCGGCGCTCGACCACTGGGCGGTGGACGTGCCACCCGCCGCTCGCCTGCTGGCGGAGGCCTGCTGGCCCGGCCCGCTGACCGTGCTGCTCCGGCGTTCACCTTCGGTCCCCGACGTGGTGACCGGGGGCCGGGACACGGTCGGGTTGCGGGTGCCCGCCCATCCGCTGGCCCTGGCACTGCTCGAGCGCTTCAGTGGGGGTATCGCCGCCCCGTCGGCGAACCGCTTCGGCCGGGTCAGCCCTACCACCGCGGCTGACGTGCAGGCCGATCTCGGCAGCGACGTCGACCTGGTGCTCGACGGTGGTCCCTGCCAGGTGGGCGTGGAGTCGACGATCGTGGACCTCACGGGTGGTGAACCGGAGGTGCTGCGCCCCGGCGGGGTGAGCTTCGAGCGGCTCGAGGAGGTGCTCGGCCGACCGGTCGGGCTGTGGCTCGGCGACCGGGACGTGGCCGCGCCGGGGACCCTGCCGGCCCACTACGCGCCAGCAGCGCGGGTGGAGGTGCTCGACGAGGTCTCGGCCGTGGCGGAGCGGGCCGCGCAGCTGCTGGTGGCGGGCCGGCGGGTGGCGGTGCTGGCGCCGGTGGCGCTGGCCGGGCTGCCGGACGGGGTGGTGGAGTTGGAGCCCGCGGGTGGCCCGGAGTCCTACGCCCGGGTGCTCTACGGTCGCCTCCGCCAGGCGGACCGCCTGGGGGTGGAGGTGGTGCTGGCGGTGCCACCGGAGCGGGTGGGGGTCGGTGTGGCGGTGCGCGATCGGCTGATGCGGGCTGCCGCTGCTGGCCGCGCCGCTCCCGGTCACGGATCATCGACCTAGGGAGCGAGCCTCCCGGCGGGAACGGCACGAGTGGCGCGATGGTCACTCGCCGCGGTCCACGATGCGGGTTCCACCGCCGCCTAGCCTCACGCAGCGTGGTTCTGGGGCTGGGGACAGGCTGGCTCGGCGCGCTCGCGGTGGCACCGGTCTGCCTCGGTGTGGGTCTGGCGTGCGGATGGGCGCTGCGAGCACGCCGTGGCGCCGACCCGAGCCGGGCCCACCCCCCACCTGCCGACCGCCGATTCCACCTCCTGGCGGACGCCGCCCCACTGGCGATCTTCGAGCTCGACCCCACCGGGCGGGTCACCTACGCCAACCCCCAGTGGGAACGGCTCGGCGGCACCGGCGCCACCCCGGAGGGGGCGTCGGCGGACGTGTGGGCCGCGGTGCACCCCGACGACCGGGCGGCGATGGCCGGCCGGTGGGCGAAGGCCCTGCGCGACGGAACGGCGTTCCGGGCCCGGTTCCGCATCCTGGACCCCGACGGGCACGTCTGCTGGGTGCTCGGGCAGACCTCGCCGGTCCGCCACCCGAGCGGCGTCGCCGTGGGCCACGTGGGGACCGTGCTGGAGGTCACCGACCTGGTGGAGGCCCGCCAGAACCTGCTGCGGTTCCACGCCATCATCGAGAGCACCACCGACTACGTGGGGGTGGTGGACGGCACGGGGCGTCTCGTCTACCTGAACCAGGCGGCCCGCGAGACGCTGGGGCTGGATGGCGACACGGACCTCGCCACCGTCGACGTGCGCGCCTTCTACACCTCGGAGTCGTGGCAGGTGGTGGAGTCCAGCGTGCTGCCGGCGGTCTCGCGTGGCGAGGTGTGGCGCGGCGAGCTGGCGTTGCGCACCCCCGGGCGGCGCGATCCGGTGCCGGTCTCGAACGTGGTGCTCGCCCACCGCTCACCGACCGGTGACGTGGAGTTCGTGGCTTCCATCGCCCGGGACACGAGCGAGCAGAAGCAGCTCGAGGCCCGGCTGCACCACCAGGCGGAGCACGACCAGCTCACCGGTCTCCCGAACCGGGCGCCGCTGCTCGACTGGTTGGGGGAGGCCCTGCAGGCACCGCCGGCGCGAGGTTCCGTGGCGGTGCTGTTCCTCGACATCGACCGGTTCAAGGTGGTCAACGACAGCCTCGGGCACGAGGCCGGCGACCGGCTGCTGGTCTCGGTGGCCCGCCGGTTGTCGAGCAGCACCCGGCCCCAGGATCGGGTGGCGCGCTTCGGCGGTGACGAGTTCGTCGTGGTGTGCGTCGGGGTGGCCGACCAGCACACCGCCCTCGAGCTGGCGGACCGGGTCCGGCGGGAGGTGGGGGGGCGGTTCGCGCTCGGCGACGACGAGGTGTTCGTCACGGTCTCGATCGGCGTGGCGCTCGGCGCGGCGGGCGCGTCGGCCGAGGAGTTGCTCCGCGATGCCGACGCCGCGATGTACGAGGCCAAGGCGCTGGGGCGCGATCGGGTGCAGCTGTTCGACATCGACGTGCGCGAGCGGGTGGTGGAGCGCCTCGACGTGGAGCAGGCGCTGCGCTACGCGCTCGAGCGCGACGAGGTGTGCCTCGTCTACCAGCCGATCATCGACCTGGCCACCGGTGGGGTGCGCGGCGCCGAGGCGCTCGTGCGCTGGCGGCACCCCGAGCGCGGGCTGCTCCTGCCGGCGCAGTTCCTGCGGGTGGCGGAGGAGACCGGCTACATCGTGGAGCTCGGTCGGTGGATCCTCACCACGGCCTGCCAGGTGGCGCGGGAGGTGTTGGTCGACCCGTCGACGGGTGAGCCGCTTCCCCTGTTCGTCAACCTCTCACCCCGCCAGCTCGCCGACGATCGGCTGGTGTCGATGGTGCGGGAGGTGGTGCACGCCACCGGCATCGAACCCGGGGTGCTGCACTTCGAGATCACCGAGAACGCGCTCATGGCCGACGCGGAGACCACCAGCTCGACCCTGCGGGCACTCCGGGAGCTCGGGGTACGCCTGGCGCTCGACGACTTCGGCACCGGTCACTCGTCGCTCGCCTACCTGAAGACCTTTCCAGTGGAGGTGCTCAAGATCGACCGGACGTTCATCGAGGGCCTGGGTCGTGACGCGGGTGATCAGGCGATCACCGGGGCGATCGTGAACGTGGCCCGCATGCTCGGGCTGTCCACCGTGGCCGAAGGGGTGGAGACTCCCGACCAGGCTGCTGCGCTCGCGGCGCTGGGATGCGACCTCGGGCAGGGCTACCACTTCGCCCGGCCGATGGACGCCGCCGCGTTGGCCGAGCTGATCGGCCCGGCCGAGATCGACCTCACCGGCCCCTGAGACGACCGGCACCGGCGCTCGCGGCCACCGGGCCGGTCACCAGCCCTGGAACTGCGGGTCGCGGCGCTCCACGAAGCTGGCCACCCCTTCCTGGGCGTCGTGGGTGCTCATGTTCAGCTCCTGGGCCACCGCCTCGTCGTCGAAGGCCGCCGCCCGATCCGACTCCAGCGACCGGTTCACCAGCCACTTGGTGAGGGCGATCGAGCGGGTGGGACCCGCCGCCAGCCGGCCGGCCCACTCGGTCGCCACCTCCTCGAGGCGGTCGTCGTCCACGACCAGGTTCACCAACCCGAGGGCCGCGGCCTGCTCGGCCGGCAACGAGTCGCCGAAGAACATCAGTTCCTTGGTCTTGTGCAGGCCGATCAGCCGGGGCAGCAGGTAGGCGCCGCCGCCGTCGGGTACCAGCCCCCGCCGCACGAACACCTCGATGAACCGGGCGCTGCGGGCCGCCAGCACCAGGTCGCAGGCGAAGGCCATGTGGGCACCGATGCCCGCCGCGGTGCCGTTGACCGCCGCGATGACCGGCTTCTCGCAGTCGAGGATGGCGGCGATCAACCGCTGCGCCCCGATGCGCAGCATCCGGCTCACGTCACCGACCGCCCGCTCGGGCGCGCCTGCCGGCCGGGCGGGGGCGGCGGCCTGCCCACCGCCGCGGAGGTCGGCGCCCGTGCAGAAGCCCTTGCCGGTGGCGGTGAGCACCACGGCCCGGGTGGCGAGGTCGGCGCTGGCCTCGGCGAGGAGGTCGATCACCCGGTTGCGCTGATCGGGAGTGATGGCGTTGTGTGCCTCGGGGCGGTTCAGCGTGATCCAGGCCACGGCGTTCTGGCAGCGGAACAGCACCTGCTCGTCGAGTGGTCGATCGTCGCTCATCGGTCTCCGTTCACGGCTCGGGGGGCGCGATGGCGAGCGAGTGTAGGGTTCCGGCCATGGCGTCACCCAGGTTCGACCTGCCCACGATCGAGAGCGACACCCGCCCGTTCTGGGACGCGGTGCGCGAGGGCAAGCTGCTGTTGCGGAGCTGCAACCGCTGCGGTGCGGTCCACTACTACCCTCGCCCCTTCTGCCCGTCGTGTTGGAGCGAGGACGTCACCTGGGTCGAGGCGAGTGGCCGGGGCACCGTGTACACGTACTCGACCGTCTACCGCAACGACCTGCCGCCGTTCAACGAGCAGCTCCCCTACGTCGTGGCCATCGTCGAGCTGGAGGAGGGGCCGCGCATGATGACCCGGCTGGTCGACACCGACGGCGTGGAGCTCGCGGTGGGCATGCCCGTGACCGCCGACTTCACCGCCCTCACCGACGACGTGTCGATCGTCGTGTTCCGCCCGGCTTGACGGGCTGGCCGTGCGCGCCCTGGTGACCGGCGCCACCGGGTTCCTCGGCAGCCATCTGGCGAGGACGCTGGTGGAGCGAGGCGACGAGGTTCGGGTCCTGGTGCGCCCCTCGAGTGATCGTCGGCGGCTGGAGGGGCTTCCGCTCGAGGAGGCGATCGGCGACGTCACCGACCCCGGGTCCGTCAGCGACGCGCTCGACGGCGTGGACACGGTGTTCCACTGCGCGGCCTACGTGGAGCTCGGGGCGCGCGACCCCGGGCGGATGCAGCGGGTGAACGTCGATGGCACGCGCCAGGTGCTCGACGCGGCTGGCGCCTGCGGTGCGCTGGTGGTGCACGTCAGCTCGGTGGCCGCGCTGGGACCGACGGGACGTGAGCCGGTCGACGAATCGTGGTGGAACCCGGAGGCGCCGTCGGTGGCCTACGAGCGCACGAAGCGTGAGGCGCACCTGCTGGCCCGGGCCCGGGCCGAGCAGGGGGCACGGGTGCGCATCGGCATCCCCGGTGGCATCTACGGGGCCGACGACGACAGCGAGATGGCCAAGCTCATCCGCACCTTCGTGACCTATCCGACCCCGGTCGGCTACATGCCGGAGCTGGTGCAGTCGCTGGTGAACGTCGACGACTGCGCGGAGGGCCTGGTGCGGATCGCGGAGCGGGGCGAGGACGGCCGGGAGTACCTGCTCTGCGCGGACGCGGTCACGTTCCGGGAGTGGTTTCGGTTGATCGCGGCCGGTGCGGGACGCCGCCCGCCGGTGGCCTACCTGCCGACCGGCCTGGTGCGATGGTCCAGCTCGCCGGCCGCCACGCTGGCCCGCTGGCTGGGCGGGAACCCGGGCCTGGTCACCGACACCATCGCGCTGGCCACCCGCCACCAGGCGTTCTCGGGAGCGCGGGCCCGGGCCGAGCTGGGTTGGGAGCCGCGGCCGCTGGCGGTGGGCATGGCCGAGATGGCGGAGGTCCTCAAGCGGGAGCACGAGCGCGAGCGCGCGGCGCGTCGAGCGGCTCGCGAGCGGGCCCGCGCCGCGCGCCGCACACCCTGACCGCACCAGGGGAGCGGGTGGTGTCGCGTCAGGCGCGGCGACCGAGGAGCGCCAGGAGCTTGGTCTGCAGGTCGGCATCGTCGGGCACCGGCACCCGGGTCCCGAAGTAGCCGCTCGCCTCCAGGGCATCGGCCTGCGGTTCGACGTCGGCGTAGCAGGCCTCGACCAGTCGGGGGTCGATGCGGGTGTCCTGCCCGGTGGCCTTGGCCACGTCCCAGCCGTGCACCACCACGTCGACCAGACGGTGCCCGGCGAACACCGCGCCGGGCACCGGACCGTAGGAGACCGCCACCGGGCGTTCCATGGCGCCGGGCTCCCGGAACGCCGCGGCCGCTTCCGCCGCTGAGCGGTCGTAGGCCGCGAGGGGGTCGTCGCCGAGCTGGTCCCCGTCGAAGCGCGAGCCGACCTCCTCGATGGTCTGTCCGTCCACCAGGGGTCGCACCCAGAGGTTCTCGGCCACGATGTGGTTCACGAGCTGCCGCACGTCCCACTCCGTGCAGGGTGTGGGGTCGTGCCACTGCTGATCGCCGATGCCGGCGATCAGCGCCCGGGTGTGCTCGAGGGCCTCGGCGTGCAGCTCGGGTAGGTCTTCGACCATGGCGGTCTCCTTCCGTGGTCCCGGCTCCCCTCCGGACGCCGGGCGGCGCCAGCGCCGTCCCGAGCGTGCCACACGACACAGCGGATCGCCGCCGTCACCCGTGCCTACCTACTGGTCGGTAGGGTACATTCAGCCGTGCCGCGCACGGGCCGATGGCTCGCAGGTTCGGTGGCCCGCCCCAGAGAAGGACCGGATGCACTCGATGGAGACCCTCCCCCCGTCCCCTGCCGTCGACGACCTGGCGACCACGACCGTCGCCACGTCTTCGCGCCGCTTCCGCCGCACGGCCTACGAACGGCCCGCCGACGAGCGGGTGAACAAGGTCGCCTCCATCCCGTTCGCGCTGATCCACGTGTTGGCGATCGCGGGCGTCGTGGTGTTCGGGGTGACGCCGAAGGCCCTGGCGCTGTTCGTCACCTTGTACGTGGCCCGGATCTGGTTCATCACCGCGGGTTACCACCGCTACTTCTCCCACCGCAGCTTCCGCACCAACCGCGTGTTCCAGTTCGTGCTGGCGTTCGGCGGGGCGTCGGCGGCGCAGAAGGGGCCGCTGTGGTGGGCGTCGCATCATCGTGAGCACCACCGCTACTCCGACAGCGAGCAGGACGTGCACTCCCCGCTGCGCGGCTTCTGGTGGAGCCACGTCGGGTGGATCCTGTGCGACAAGTACAAGGACACCAAGACCGACCGCATCCGCGACTTCGCCAAGTACCCGGAGCTGCGCTTCCTCGATCGCCACGACTGGATCCCGCCCTGGACGCTGGGCATCGCGTCGTACCTCATCGCCGGCTGGCCCGGCCTGTTCACCGGGTTCTTCCTGTCGACGGTGGTGCTCTGGCACAACACGTTCATGATCAACTCGGTGGCCCACGTCTTCGGCCGCCGCCGGTACGCCACCGAGGACACCAGCCGCAACAACCTCCTGCTGGCGCTCGCCACCTTCGGCGAGGGCTGGCACAACAACCACCACTACTTCCAGGCCTCGGCCCGCAACGGCTTCTTCTGGTGGGAGGTGGACATCACCTACTACGTGTTGCGGATGCTGAGCTGGGTCGGGTTGGTGCGAGACCTCAAGGTCCCGAGCGAGCACGTGCTCTACAGCAACTGGGTGAAGGACGGCTCGTTCGACATCGGCATGTTCCGCTCCAACTGGGCCAAGGCCGCCGCCGCGGTGTCGAACACCCAGGCCGCCCTCGGCACGCGGGTGCGCAAGCGCACGGCGATGGCCGGCGAGGCGCTCTCCCACGGACGGGAGGCGGCCGCGGCGTCGGTGCAGGCGAAGAAGCAGGCGTTGGAGGACTTCGTCCACGGCTCGCTGCAATCCGCGGAGGAGCTGGCCCGTCTCACTCGTCGCAGCCAGCGCGAGCTCGGTCTCACCGAGAGCTGACCGGGATAGGGTCAGCGTGGTGAGCGAGCCACGCTGGGCTGTCTCCGAGCGAGCACGTCGGGGCTACGACCGAGCGATCGACGTGCTGGAGCGGGCGGTGCCGCTGGCTCGGGCCGCGCTCACGATCGTGCAGGCGTGCGCGGCGGTCGTGGCGCTCTCGGCGGTGGCCGTAGTCGTGGTGGTCGTGGCCCATGACCCTCCCGGCACCTGGCAGACCTGGTTGGCCACGGTGTTGCTGGTGGTGCTGCTCGCCATCTCGCCGCTCGTGTTGTGGTTCTTCGCCGCCCTGTTGCGTGAGGTGTTGGCGCTCCCGGCGCAGCTGCGGGCGCTGCCCGACGTGGGCTCTCGCTACGCCCGGGAGCTGGCGATGCTGGTGAGCGAGGCCGCAGGCCCGGGTGGGAGGGTGCGGCTGCGGCGCCTTCCGGGTGACTCGGTCCGCCTGGGACGTCTGCTGCTGCGGCTGCGCGACGACCTCCCGGCTTCGGGGGCGCTGCTGGCATTGGTGCGGGTGCCGATGCTGGTGGCGGTCGCGGTGGCATTCGTCGTCGGCGTGCTCCAGGTGCTCCTGGCGCCGGTGATCGTGCTGTCGATCCTCGCTGCCCGCACGCTCTGACGGGCGGCTCCGCACCGGCGGTGCTCGATCGGGGCCTACCGTCGTGGCGGCGGGCGGCCGGGTGCGGGTCAGTCTCGGAGTGCGCGGAGCTTCTCGGGACGGTGGATGGCGTTGACGAGCCGCACGGTGCCCGACTTGGAGCGCATGACCAGCGACTGGGTGGTGGCCGTGCCCCGGCTGAACCGGACGCCTCGCAGCAGGTCGCCGTCGGTGATGCCGGTGGCGGCGAAGAAGCAGTTGTCGCCCGCCACCAGGTCGTCGGTGTCGAGCACCGCGTCGAGGTCGTAGCCGGCGTCGATGGCGGCCTTGCGCTCCTCGTCGTTGCGCGGCCACAGCCGGCCCTGGAGCTGGCCTCCCATGCACTTGAGGGCGGCGGCGGCGATGACCCCTTCGGGGGTCCCGCCGATGCCGAAGAGGATGTCGGCGCCGGAGTCGGGCCAGGCCGTGGAGATGGCCCCGGCCACGTCGCCGTCGGGGATCAGGCGGATGCGCGCCCCGGTGGCGCGGACCTCGGCGATGAGGTCGTCATGGCGGTCACGCTCGAGGATCACCGCGGTCACCTCTCGGACCGTCACCCCCTTGGCGTCGGCCACCGCCTCGAGGTTCTCGGTGGGGGACTTGGTGATGTCGATGACGCCCTTGCATTCAGGGCCGACCGCGATCTTCTCCATGTAGACGCAGGGCCCGGGGTTGAACATCGTGTCCCGCTCGGAGAGCGCGATGACCGACAAGGCGTTGCCTCGCCCCTTGGAGGTGAGGGTGGTGCCGTCGATGGGGTCGACGGCGATGTCGCACGCCGGAGGGGTGCCGTCGCCGATGCGCTCGCCGTTGTAGAGCATGGGCGCTTCGTCCTTCTCGCCCTCGCCGATCACGACCACCCCGTCCATGGGCACGGTGCCGAGCACGAGGCGCATGGCGTCCACTGCCGCGGCGTCCGCGCCTTCCTTGTCGCCCGCGCCGACCCAGCGGGCCGCGGCCAGCGCCGCGGCCTCGGTGACCCGGACCAGCTCGAGGGCGATGTTGCGATCAGGAGCGTCTGCAGCCATGGCGGGTGACCCTAGTCCGCCCGCCGTCGGTGCCAGGACGCCGGGTGCAGGGTTCGCTCCCTCGCGGACGCCTCGAATCGGGGAGGGCCAGTGGTTGGGGCACGGCTTGGGTGGGGTCTCAGTCGATGCGGGTGGTGCCCGTGGTGGTCTCGACGGTGACGAGCTGGTCGTCACCGTTGTAGCTGCGCTGCGATGACCGCTCGCCGTTGGCACACCCTGGGTAAGCCAACCCGAAGGCGGCAGGTGATTCACGAGCCACCCGGCCCGAAGACCTCCCAGACGCTACGAGCCGGGGCCCGCCACGACCGGTCCTCTCATACAAGGCGGCGGTTCACCGCGCGAGCCCCAGTGAGACTGCCGCGCGTGGGGGTGACAGTGGTTAGTCAGGCAGCGGTTGTGGTTCGAGGTCCAAAGGGATCAGATCCGTGCGAAGATCTGGGCTGATGGGTTCCCGGAGCCGTTGGGTTGGGATGCGGTGGCGACGAACGGTTTGGTGACCGCGGCGGGGTTGCCATCGGTGCAGTGGTTCCGTGGGAGCGGTTCGTCCGGGGTGTGGGTGGACGACGTGAGGGTCACGGATCTGGCTGCGGTGGAAGCGCCGGTGGTGACCTACAGCTGGGATGCGCAGGGTCGTGTGGTTGGTGAGGATCTGGTGGGGTCGTGACGTGGACCCCTTCGGCG